>DATNQE010000144.1:0-8177 GCA_036702895.1 Trichocoleus sp.
TGCTGCGCCAACAGCGCCCGCCGCCGTGAGAGCGGCAATTGGCACCAACGATGATAAGTAGGGACTGCAACTTCCTTAAGAAACGCTATCCAGCGCTGGGTAATTGCTGCGGGCGCTACCTCAGCGGCCCGCAGGCGGCTCCGCTCCGCCATTGCCTGGTGCAAATCAGGCTGCTGCTGTAAACGCTTCAAAGCCTGCAAAACCTCTTCGGGAGACTGCACCTCGAGGTAGTCCAGCGGGCTGCGCCGCTCGGCCTGAAAGGCCGACTCTTGACCCAAGATTGCCGGAACCCCAGCTAACCAGGTGTTGTAGAGCTTGGTGGCAGGCTTGTTGCGATAGTTTTGGCGGCGCTGTCGATTCTGATGACGAAAGCTGCGCACCGCCACAACCACATCTACCTCGCTGTAGTCGTGCCACTGAGGATGCATTCCCTCCAAACGGCTCCAGTGATGGTGGCTCAGCCGGGGCTGCCAAACCAGGCCTAAATCCGCCAAAGCCTGCTCCCAGGCGGGAGTAGCAAGCTCTGGGGCCAGGTTGTCACGATGGCCCATAAAAGCGACGTTCTCCAAACAAGCGCCTCTGCCTGCATGGCGAGGCACGAGTCCTGGCTGCGGCCAGTGGGGAATGAAGTAGCTGCTCCTGCTAGCCTCTAGCGGATTCTGCACGATGTGCAGTAGAGCCGCACGGAAAGGCAGGAGCTCTCCTTTGAGACACACAAGAATCAAATTAAGTCTACAATCTGGTCTAATCTGTTTATTCGCAAGAATATTTCGATGGACAAACACGACTCCATCTTGAGGAAAATTTGAGGTCAGCTCACAGGAAATCCCGGCCGCTTTTAGCCGCAGACACGTTTGCACAGTCCAGGCGTAGATGCCTACCCCAAAGCCTAGCCAAGGGCTATCAGCACTATCTGGCAAGGGATGGGGCCAGCAGTCTGGGGGCAGGTAAAAGTAGAGCGGAGGCCAGCCCAAGTCCATCTTCAATCGCCATTTCTAGTTGCTTCTAGGAAGCCAGGTTAGAGGCTGAGCTGGGTCCGCCACTAGGGGTCAGTTCGAGCTGCTCAACGGCAGCCGGGCCCGCAGAAATTGCTGGAGAAACTACTTCGCCTGGTTGGCGCAGTAGCCAGTACCGCCAAGGGCTCAGCAAGCTGTAGAGCAGCAAAGTCCGCTCACAGGCCACCACCACATCCCTGCTTGTTGGGTGCTGCCCCAGGTGCCAAAGCAGCTTCCGCAGGTCGCTCAGAAAAAATAGCGGCACCACCAGCGGCCACTGCCAGGACCGAAAGCGAATTTTGCGGGTAGGATAACGGCCCAACCCAATGCCGCGAAACAGCCGCAGCAGGTAGTCGGGCTGCAGCCGCTGACGAGGAACATGGTGCTCAATCTGCATCGCGGGGTTGTGCCAAATCTCCCATCCTGCCTGGTTCAGGTACGACAGAGTCTCCACATCTTCGCCTTTGGTGCTGAGCGCCCGACCGCAGACGCCCTCTAGCAGCGGCTCAGCAGGCACAGCTTCGAGCCAAGCTTGTCGCCGCACAGCCAGTCCGGCCCCGGCCGGGAAACGCCAATGCTCAGGCGCATAGCGATAGGCCATCGACCCTCGATCAGCTAAGGCCAGGCAGCTGGCAATTCGCTCAAATCCTGGTGGCGGCAGCTCCTCGTAATGAGGCAAAATTTGGCTGCCGTAAGCGCCTGCTTGGGCGTGGGCCGCCCCAAAGGTTAATACCTGAGCGACCCAGTCAGGGGCAGGCCAGTTGTCATCGTCTAGAAATCCAATCAGGGGGCTTTGTGAGTGCTGCACCGCCCGCCGCCGCGCAAAGGCCAACCCCTGCCGGGGTTCAAACTCGTAGCGCAGAGGCCAGGGTAGGGACCAAGTTGCCTGCTGCTGCTGCACAACTAAAACGGTAGCGTCGCTGCTGTTGTTGTCGATGACCAGCACTTCCCAGGAAAAGGCTTGAGTGTTGATTTGCGATCGCAAACAGTCCAACACCCTGGGCAAGCGATCTGCCCCGTTGTAAGTACAGATGGCAATGGTTAAATCCAATACAAGAACCCTGACGGCAGGCCCGATCACACTCACTGGGGGAAGCGCTTTGGGCAGCAGCTCCCGCTTTTATTCACGGCAAAGCAAACTAGGTTTGTAGCCGCTGCTCAGCTTGATCAGTAGTTTAACTGAGAAGCTCTTCAGAGACTTTTTACCAGATGAGAATAAAGCCCAGGTTAATCAATTACTCCAATATTGTTAAGTTCGCCTGCTGCGAAGTTCAACGAAAGCTCTGAATCCCTACTTCCAGGCTTCGTCGGGCTTGCCCTCTCGATCAAACGCCTGCCTGGCAGCCTGCACATCTTCCAGGTGGGCTTCTGCCCACAGCCAGAGGCTGCACACCGCCTCGCCCAGACTGCGACCCAAGGGCGTGAGGGTGTAGTCCACTCGCGGTGGCACTTCTGCGTAAACCCGCCGCGTTACCAGGCCATCTCGCTCAAGCTGACGCAGCGTTTTGGTCAGCATTTTTTGACTAATGCCGCCGATCCGCTGCTGCAGCTTAGAAAAGCGCATTTCGCCCTCCTCCGGCTCATCGATGACCAGCAGCGTTCATTTATCCGCGACCCGGCCCAGCATTTCCCGCAGCAGCATTTCAGTGTCGGACCCATGCAAGTCGATCTATCAGCCGCAGAGCTGACCCGCATTGAAGACGCCATTCCGGCGGGTGCGATCGCAGGTACCCGCTACGACGAGCACTAAATAGCCCTGCTCGACAGTGAGCGCTAGCAATCACCCCAAGATAGGGAGCCACCTTGGGGAAGCTAGCTCAGCTGAGTTATTCCCAGCAGCAGCAGCGACCCCAGGCCCAAAGCAATCCAGAGAAAAAGGTTGTCGTTGGTGTTGACCTGGCTGAGGTCTACCGGCTCCTCCACCGCTGGTTTTGGCCGACGAGGCGCTTTGGGCGCAGGATTGTTATAGCTTCCGGCGTTGCTGCTGCCCTCCCCGGTGAGGCTGCCCAGATCAGGAATCTTAGTATTCCAGTCTTCCCGCTTTTGCAGGCTGGGAGCCTGCAGAATGTAGAGCAAGTTTTTGGCCTGTTTGCGGGTTTCCCACTGGGGATGGGCTGTGAGCGCTTCGCATAGGGCTACAGCATCGGCGGGGCGGCCTACCGCTGAGTAGGCATTGACCAGCCAAATCTGGATCTCACCACCAAGGGGCGTAGTGGGGCGCGCGATCGCAACTGCTTTTTCCAGGTGCTCCACCGCCTCCCGGTAGCGGCCCCGCTCAAAAGCAGCTTGCCCAGAGGCATACTCAGTTTTAGCTAAATCAATCGGTTCAGCAGTCACGGTCAGGGTTTTCCTCCATGTTGCTTGCCCTGCGTGAATCATTCTAGCGAGGAGAGCGCTGCGGCTTACTCACCCCTTAGCCGGACCGTAGCAACTTCTAACGGGCAGCTTGGGGGCCTATTAAGTCCTTAAGCCCCGTTAAACATGCTATCGATTGAGCATTTCATCCCAATGGGCAGGGGTAATGCCCAGCCAGTCCAGCGTCTGGTCAACACCCCAACCTCGATACTGCGCAATTGCTCGCACATCCTCCAGGCTGATCGTGGGTGCTGGACTAATGGCCCACTCCTGTAGCGTATGGGCCGGAATCTTTAGATCACTGGCCAGCACCTCGGGAGTCTTGCTATGGGTTAGTTCCTGGTTAATCCACGTAATCAGGTTTTGGGACTTCCAGGGATAGTGATTGACGATCATGCAATTCCGAGTTGATTAGAGCTATTGTTAAGTTAAGTAAACAGGCACAGCAACAATATCCTCCCTAGGAGAGATATTAAGTAAATTCAAAGTGTTTTTTTATACTTTCGCTAAGGAGTGCACCCCTAGCTAAAGCAAAACCCTGGGGGTTAGCCCAGGGTTAATCGTTGTTCTTCTCGTTAAGGGCTTAAGGGTCTGCAGCAGCGATCGCTCCGCTCTGACTCCATCCCTAGCTCGGTACTCTAGATTAGAGAGGCAACAGGGAATGCAGGGGATGCAGACGTAGACAGGCCCATCAGCGCACACAGCTTGTAAACGGCCCTAGCGCCAACGTTACCATCCCACTCGCCGTCGCCCACCTCGCAGAGGTCAAAGCCAATAATCTGGCGGCCGCTGCGCACAACCTGCCGGCATAGGGCAAACGCCTCTTCTAACTCCAGCCCGCCCGGTACGGGTGTGCCGGTGCTGGGGCAGAGCTTGGGATCGAGACCGTCCGCATCAAAGCTGATGTAGACCTGCTGGGGCAGCGCCGAAACAATCTGCTCACACAGGCTCAGCCAGGAGGCCCCGGCATAGCGCTTTTCCTTGAGCACCGCATCGTAATGGGTCAGGATGCGGCCCTCAGAGGCGTTAATCAGCGCCACCTCGTCATGGCAGATGTCGCGAATGCCTACCTGCACCAGCCGAGTCATCTGGGGCAGGGCCAGCACGTTGTTCATGATCGAGGCGTGGGAATAGCGAAAACCCTGGTAGGCATCGCGCAGGTCAGCGTGGGCATCGATATGCAAAATGCCAAACTCGGGTGTCGTCTCGGCTAGTGCCTGAAGCGCTCCCAGGGGAACGCTGTGGTCGCCGCCAATGGTCACGACGCGTTTACCCACCGCCAGTGCCGCTTTCGTTTGCTCGTAGAGCCACTGATTGACCCCTTCGCACGCCTGGTTGACAGTGGCCAACACGGCAGAGAGCTCAGGGTCGCTGGCGATGGCAACCCCGCGCTCGGTGGCCTCAATAATGCGGGCAGCTTGCGATCGCAGCTCCCCGTTCTGCCGCTCAATCCAATCAGGGATCTCAGGCATGAAAATTCCCTGCTTCCAAGTGTCGGGGTTATCGAGGTCAAACAAATCGAGCTGGGGGGAAGCCTCCAACACCCGGTAGGGGCCGCGGGCGGTGCCGTCGTGGTAAGACACCGTCACCTCCCAGGGCACCCCAAACACCACGATCCCTGCTGAGTCGTAGTCAAACGGCAGCCCGTAGAGGTTGCCGTTGTCTAGACCCACGCCGCTGGGGTTAAACGCCGCAACGATCTCTTCTTGACTACGCATTGAGCATATTTTTGATAAACGTCGGCAGGCAAAACGCCGCTGAGTGAATATCGGCGTTGTAATACTGCAGGTTATTGTTTACCGCAAATTCAGCTGCTCGGTTGCGATCGTGGTCACCTAGCGGATGAGCACCTCCCTTGGATGCATAGGTAAAGCTCCACATTCCGGTTGGGTAGGTGGGGATAAACGCTAGGTAGCAGTGAACGTGCTCTGGCCCAAAGATGCCCTTGAGGCACTGGTTCATATCCACAAACGCCCGTTGGTTGAACCGGGGCGACTCGCTCTGAGCCGTCATCACTCCACCGGGCTTGAGGCAGCGGTAGACCTGCTTATAAAAGTCAACGCTGAAGAGCCCTTCAGACGGCCCAACCGGGTCAGAAGAGTCGATCACAATCAGGTCATAGACCTCGCTAGGAGACTCATTGACGAACTTGATGCCATCGTCAATTTTGAGCTCCAGCTTGGGATGGTTAAGCGCGTTCGATAAGGTGGGCAGATACTCACGAGAAGCCCGCACAACAACCTCGTCGATCTCCACCATGGTCACGCTTTCAACCTGGTGGTGCTTGAGAATTTCCCGTACGCTGCCGCCATCGCCCCCGCCAATCACCAGCGCATTTTTAATGGTGGGGTTGAGCAGCATGGGAACGTGGATGATCATTTCGTGATAGGCATTTTCATCCTTCTCACTACACATCACCATGTTGTCAACGGTGAGCATTTTGCCATACTCAAACGTGTCAAAAATTTCGACCGTTTGAAAAGGCGACTTCTCCCGGAAAATTCGATCCCCCTTATGGCGAATCGAGAGGGCAATATTCTCGTTGCGGTCTGTAAACCAAACGCTGCGAGTCAGTTTGGGCGCGACCAGTTTTTGAGTGGCCTCATCGCGCAAATCACCTAGGTCAACGGGGGTTTTTTCTAACAGCTCAAGCTGGCCTCGATTAAGTTCGATAGCATTGCCGTGCTCTGCTTCAAACGCCCGCTTTAGAACGTCGTAGGAAATCCAGGGATTGACCGAATCTCCACAGGTGAACAAATCTACCGCTGCGTAACGGTACTCGGGCCAAGTGTGAATGGCTAAATGGCTCTCTTGAATCACCACAACGCCGGAGACGCCAAAGGGAGAAAAGTGGTGAAAAACCGAATTGATAATGGTAGCACCGGCCTCTTTAGCCGCCGCCAGCATGCTGCTCTCAATAACGGGAACGTCATTGAGAATTTCGGTGGAGCAACCATAAAACTCCACCAGAATGTGTCTGCCCAAAGAGTTCATGCCCAATTTTTGCCTCCAATAATTGAGTGAATTTTACAAGCACACAGAGCTGATGCCCCCTAACTCCAGTTAGGAATACAGATCTCTAAACGCAGTCAAAATCGAAAAAAGCTAGCTCAGGCGAAAGGATCAAAAAATACTTGAGCAGATTCAAAAACCCTTATGAAGCGGTACCTCAAAGATTGCTCTGAGAATTGCCCTGAATCTGCTCGGAGAGCTGTCAGAGAAGCAGACGTTTAAGAAGCGCAATCTGCTTAAAAAATCTATGTGTTCTAAACAACACTAAAAGCAATTTAGGTAGGGTCTTTCGTACTGCACGCCAATTTACTAGTTTACAGGGATAGACTCACTTTGTGTAAGCTTTCTTAAAGGATTCAGCGGGATCGGTAGAATGAAGGCAAAAGAACGAAGGCAAGCGTAGACAATTCCTGGCCTTTGCCATCGAGAACCGAGGCAGCCGCAGAATTGACCAATCCCTGGTGCTTCCTGGACTTGAGATTGCCTTGCTAGAGGCAGCCTTCACTCGCAGCCGACAGATGAACCACAGCAAAGTCAGCACTTGGCTCCGCACCCAGTGGCAGCAGGAACTGTAGGATGGGGTAGCGAAGCGTAACCCGTGCTACCCCCTGATTTTTATGGCGCGATCTCAACTCGCCCGCTCCCTGGCCCAGGCGTATGCTTCAGCAGCCCAGGCTCAAGCCTCTAAGACCAGCCCCCCAGAACTGGTAGAGCCGCCGCAGGCCGCTTCCTCCCCTACGGCTCATGCAGCTCCGCAGCCTTGGGTGGAGCAGGACCCTACGCTATCGGCTCAGCCCCAACATGGTGAAGCAGCCTCCATACTGGTCGTGGGAGCAGGGTTGGCGGGGCTGGTCGTGGCCTACCGGCTGCAGCAGGCTGGCTTTGCCGTGGATTTGATTGAGGGGCGCGATCGCATCGGCGGCCGTATTCTCAGCCTGCCCAATGCTCTGCAAACGGGCCTGGTAGCGGAGCTAGGGGGCGAGGTCTTTGACTCTGCCCATACCTGCGCTCTGGGTCTGGCCGCCGAGCTGGGGCTCCCCATTGTCGATTCCTTTAAGCTGCTGCCGAGCGAGGGGCAGGCGACCTATTTTTTCAGCGGCCGCCATGTCAGTTTGACCGAACTGGTAAGCCACTTTGCCGCCGTTGTTTCGCCGCTGCAGAAGGATTTAGAAGCGGTGCAGCAGTTTTTGCACACGGGCATCGCTACGCCCGCAGTGGAGGCGTTAGACCGGCTTTCGGTGGCGGAGTACATGGCCTCTATTGGCGCTTCGGACCTGCTCCAGTCGGTGGTCAACGTGGCCTACACCATTCGCTACGGTATGGATGCTCAGGAGCAGTCTTGCCTCAACCTGCTGGCTTTTATTCGGCCTCAGCCCGGCGTGTTTCACCTGTTTGGCCTCAGCGACGAGCGCTATTTTCTCAAAGGCGGCAATGACCAGCTGACGCGGGAGCTAGCACGGCATATGGCGAGCTCTTTAGAAACAGGCACCCTGCTGGAGGCGTTACGCCCGCTGAGCGACGGGCGCTACCGAGTGAGCCTGCGGCAGGGGTGGGGCAGGTGCGATCGCACCTACGAGCGCGTTGTCCTCACCCTGCCCTTCAATCTGCTGCGTCGCCTGTCGCTGCAGGTCGATTTGCCGCCCCGTCAACGCCGAGCGATCAACACTTTGGGCTACAACAGCCCCACCAAAATCGTTACTGCCTACCGCCAAAAACGGTGGCGGAACCCTCCCCAGGGCAACGGCCTGATCTTCACCGATCTGCCCATGCAGCACGCCTGGGAAAGCAGCGGCAGCCTGCTTTCCCAGGCGTGCG
>DATNQE010000151.1:0-8825 GCA_036702895.1 Trichocoleus sp.
CGACAGCTGCGGATTCCGCTGGTGGGGTATCTCAGCGCATCCCGCAGCGGCGAGGCGCTAAACTTTTTGCGGCTAGAGGCGTGCCCCTACGAGCAGCCGGACTGCGTAAGCCACTGCAGCGGGCAAACCGATGCGGCACCATGCCAGGTGTTTTCACCATTAAAGGATGTCACCTACTGGGCAACGGCGCTAGAGCCGGGGCAGCGAGGGCCGCTGTGGCAAAGCTCGGCTCCCATTTTGAATTTCTATGGTGAGCATCGAATCTTCTTTTGCTACGTCCATGTGGGGGCGGAGGTAGCCCGAATAGAAGTGCCTGCCTGGGTAATTGAAGATAGCGAACTGCTAGAGACAGCCCTGCAGCTGACGCTAACCCAGGTGCAAAAGGGCTATGGCTACCCGGTAGCGCTGGCAGAGGCCCACAATCAGGCGGTGGTGCGGGGGGGCGATCGCACTCGCTTTTTTGCCCTCCTGGAGCGGGAGATGATCCGCGCCGGGCTCAAGAACGTGGGCACTTCCTATAAGGAGGCCCGCAAGCGCGGCAGCATTGCGTAGACGCTCTAAAAACGGAGGGTAATCAGAAGCCGCAAAAGGTTTCCCCTGGTTACGGAACTAAATCGTGCTAGCGTGTAGTCTACAGCCAGTGACAGTCTAGAACTGCGAGTCCATAAGCATTACAGGTATCTTTTAATACCTACTCCAGCTCCGATGACACTTCTTCTGGTCAAAGCCCATGACGCTGCAATCTTGCTTGCCCCCCTCTAAAGCGACTGATTCCAGCCTTCAGTCCCCGACGTACACCGTCCCCTCCCAAATTCCCTTTCAGGCGGCTCAGGATCTGCCCAGCAGCGGCTTCACGCTGAAACAGCAGGTTGAGGCCCTAATGCAAACCGGGCCGCTGCCTTCATGGCAATGTGTTGCCACGCTGCCCGGGCACGACAGCTGGATTCGTTCGGTGGCCGTGAGCCCTGACGGTCGCTTTGTAGCTAGCGGCAGCGGCGACAAGACCGTACGGATTTGGGATTTGCACGCCAAAGCACTGCTTCACGTCATCCTTGACCACGATGCCTGGGTGCGCTCAGTGGCCTTTAGCCCCGACAGCCGCACCATTGCCAGCGTCAGCGACGACTCGACGATTCGGCTGTGGAGCACTCGTACAGGCGAGTGTCAAGGCATTCTCACGGGCCACACTGACTGGGTACGCGCAGTTTCCTTCAGCCCCGACGGCAAGTATCTCTTTAGCGGGGGTCAGGACAATACAGTCTGCATCTGGAAGCTCTCCAGCGGCAGGCTGGTGCATCGGTTGACGGGCCACTCTCATTGGGTGCGTGCGATCGCAGCGAGTCCCGACGGCTCTACCCTAGTCAGCGCTGGGCAAGACAAAACTGTGCGTATTCACCGGATTAAGGGCCGGGGGACCAACCGAGTGCTGGAGGGCCATGAAGAAGAAGTGCTTTCCGTAGCTGTGAGCCCCAACAACTGGCTGATGGCAAGCGCTGGCGCTGACTGCACGGTGCGCTTCTGGAAGCTCAACAGCGGGCGCCAGATCACCGCTTTTAGAGCCCACAGAGCCTCCGTTAACTGCATCAAGTTCAGCCCCGATGGAGAGCTGCTGGCCACCGCCAGCAGCGACAAGACTGTGCGGCTGTGGCACATCAACAGCGGCAGACCCATTGCCCGACTGGCCGGCCATGACGGCTGGGTGTGGTCGGTGGCCTTTGCCCCTGATAGCAAAACCCTGGTCAGCGGCGGTTTAGACGGCTGTCTCAAGGTGTGGCGACCTCAGTTGGGGTAGCGCTGGCCGGAAAGCTACCTAGAGCTGGGCTTTGAAGTACTCGCGGCGCATCCGTGCGATCGCATCCATCGAGATACCCTTCGGACAGACAGCCTCGCACTCGCCGTGGTTAGAGCAGTCGCCGAAGCCCTCGCGCTGCATCTGCTCAGTCATTGCGACTACCCGCTGCTGCCGCTCGGGGTGCCCCTGGGGCAGCAGCGACAGGTGGGCCACTTTGGCAGCGGTAAACAGCGAGGCCGAGGCGTTGGGGCAGGCCGCAACGCAGGCCCCACAGGCAATGCAGCTGGCGTAGTCAAAGGCCAGATCGGCCTTTTCCTTGGGCACAGGAATGGCATTGGCCTCAGGGGCTGAGCCAGTCTTCACCGAGACGTAGCCGCCCGCCATGATGATGCGGTCAAAGGCAGCACGGTCTACCACTAAGTCTTTCACCACCGGAAACGCCTTAGCCCGCCACGGTTCGACCACCAGCCGATCACCATCTTTAAAATGGCGCATATAGAGTTGGCAAGCAGCCGTTTGCTGCTGAGGTCCGTGGGCCTGCCCGTTAATCATCACCCCGCACGAGCCACAGATCCCTTCTCGGCAGTCATAGTCAAACTCTACCGGGCTTTCGCCCTGGCGAATCAGCTGCTCGTTAAGCACATCCAGCAGCTCTAAAAACGACATATCGGGGTTAGCATCAGGCACCGTATATTCAACAAACCGCCCCGGCTCGTTGGGAGAGGCCTGTCGCCAGATGCTCAGGTGAATCTTCATAGGATATAGACGCGCGATCGCAACGAGTAACGTCTCAAATGACTTGGGCAAACAGCTTTTGCCCAGCCTTAACCCAGGCAGAGCTCAGTAGGATGAGACGCTTTGCTTTGCCCACCCCAGTAGCTGCAAAAGCTGCAAAACTCTCTTCCAGTCTAGCGCTGGCAAAGGTTGGAGCGCTGTTAAAAACCTTGTCTGCCGCAAAAACCTAAAGCACAAAACCAGGCTTTAGGAAGGGTAGCCGTTCATAAGGGCCAATTCCTCTCAAATCAAAAGCTCAGCCCACTCGCCAGCCTCTTTAAACACCTATGGAACTGGCACATTTTGTTCCTGAGTCGGCCCCTTACCCAAGAACATTTATATAGATAAGCACAATGCCAAGGGGCCGTCTGTGACCGCTGTGATTCCCCTCAACTCCCGCACTATTTTGGGCCTAAATCAGGAAGCCTACCAGCAGCTCAGGTTAGCCCTCAGCCTCAACCTGCGCCGCCAGCTGTTGATTGCAGTCTGCGACGACACAGCGCTGCAAAACGAGTTAGCCACTCGGCTGGAGGAAGACTTAGGCAGCCCAACAGTCGACGCTGAGCCCGTAGAGCCGGCAGCACCCGCGGTCGTCAACCTCTGGCTGGACATTCAGAACCCCGACCTAGCCCGGCAGGTGGTGATGTGGTGCAAGCAGCACGGTATTAACAAGGCCCAAGCTGCTGCGATGCCAACCTTCCAAATCCTGGGCATCGATCGCCTGACCCGCCACGCCCCCGCTGTGCAAAATCGTTTTCTGGCTTCCCTAGCGCATCTGGAGCCCCTGCTCTCCCGCCTGGAGCTGCGGCTGGTGCTGTGGGTTTCCCGGCCCTGGCTCCGCAAGATTCGCCAGTCAGTGCCCGAGGCCTGGCAGCTGCGCAACGGCCTTTTTGAATTTGCGGGAGACCCAGCCCCTCTCACCCCAGCAAATTCAGTTGATTTGCCTCTCCGGCCAGCACGACCTACCGCAGCAGCGCCCAAGGCATCGCAGAAGAAGACATCGCAGATCCAGCCTAAAGGCGCTCAAACAGCCCCGGCAACTGCTGACTTGACTGCTCAGGTAGCCAATTTCTGGACGGTTCTCACTGAAGATTTGGACGCTCTAGAGCAGCCAACAGCGCCTGTAGAGCAAAAAGCAGAGCAAAAAGCGGAGAAGTCTACAGATTCGCGCTCACAGTCTCAAGCTGCGCCAACACGGCAGGCTCCCCTTCAAGCACCGCCTGCGGCCTTAACCCCACCACTCACAGATCACTCCTACAAAGATCCCGATACAAACGCTGATTCTGTAAGGCTCCACTCCTCAGAGCTCCAACTCACGGAGCTTAATCTGGCAGACCTCAACGCCGCAGAGTTTAACCCTGCAGACTCCGGATCTGCGAACGTTGATCCCGCACAGAACCCGGGTGCTCCTATTGCGGTAGAGACGCCCGCTGATACTCCATCCCCGGTCGCTGATGATGAGACTCAGCCAGAACCCACTGCTGCGATCGCAGATGGGCAGCTCATGGCCCTCTGGCAGCATGTTCAATCCCTGGCCAATCAGCAGGCTGGCCCCCTGACGTTGGCCCGGGCCTATCTGTTTTTGGGCCAGACCTGCCGCGATCGCATTGAGGCAGGCAGCAGCAGCCCCGACCTGATGAGCCTCGCGATTGAGGCGTATCGTCAAGCGCTGCCGGGACTAAGTGCCGGTAGCCCTGATTGGTGCGACGGGTTTAATGATCTAGGCAGCCTGTATTGGCTGCGATCGCACTCAGAGCCCCAGCCCGAAGCCATCGCCCACTGGCTACTGCAGAGTGTTCAGGCCTACCGGCAGGTCCTGGACCACCCCCAAAGCCAGCCATCGGCTGAGGGACTGGCCCGCCTGTGCAGCAATCTGGGCACCGTTCACAGTCTGCTAGCAAACCTACAGGAGCCTAATTACCATCTGGAGCAGGCCGTGCGGGCCTACCACCGGGCACTGCAGCAGCGCCCAGCAGAGGCGTACCCCCTGGAGTATGCGTCGCTGCAAAACAGTCTAGGCGCTATTCACTGGCGGCTGGCCCAGCAGGGCAATGCCCGCTCCCACTTGCACCGGGCCATCACCGCCTACAGCGAAGCGCTCAAGTACCGCTCAGCCCAGGTTGCCCCCCAAGAATTTGCCATGATTCAAAACAACCTGGGCATTGCCTACTGGAGCCTGGCTCAGCACGAGCGCCCCGTCTTCCTGCTAGAGCAAGCGGTAGCCGCCTATCAGTCAGCTTTGGCCTACCGCACGCTGACCACCGATGCCGCAGGCTGCGCCGCCACTCAAAACAACCTGGGAACAGCCTATTGGGACCTCGCCCAGCACCATACCGGCAGCCAGCAGCAGTCGCTGTGGCGGCAGTCTTTAAGCGCCTATGAAACAGCCCTGGATGCAGCCCGACGGTCGCTGAGCCAATCCCCTCCGGTGCCCCTTAGCTTCGACCTGTGGGCGACGTTCCACAGTGCTGGGGTAGTTCATGACCAATTGGCCCAACATACAACAGAAGAAAGACTAGAAGCCCGCTGCAATCATCTCGATCAGGCGCTGCTCCACTATCTCAGCGCCCTGGAAGGATGGCGATCTTTGCCCGACCGCATGGCCCTACTCAAGACGGCTCTGGTTCACAACGTCCGCCTGCAGTATCAGCTGCGGGGGTTAGAGGGACAAACAGCCGTGCTGTCAAAAATTCCTGGGGAATTGCTGCCGGATATTTTGCCGCAGCTTTAGGGAGGAGTAGGGGGTATTAGGGTTTGAGGCTCTAGAACTGGGACCTTCAACTGTTAGTTTAAAGATGGCAATGCAGTGACCACAGCCTCCTTTTATCTTGGCCTGCTTCCCTTCAGCCCTAGGGCACTAGAATAGGGGGGCAAGGCAAAACGTGGGGTAAACCAAAGGAACTCGCTGCATTGGTTCTCAATCTAGCCAAATTGTTTCCATTTCCCCTGGACGAGTTTCAGCTGCAGGCTGTAGAAGCGCTCGACCAGGAAAAATCTGTTGTGGTCTGTGCGCCGACAGGCTCGGGTAAGACGCTCATTGGCGAGTACGCTATTTATCGCGCCCTCGATCACGGCAAGCGAGTTTTTTATACCACGCCGCTCAAGGCGCTCTCAAACCAGAAGCTGCGGGACTTTCGCGACCAGTTTGGCGCTGAGAATGTCGGCCTGCTGACAGGGGACAGCTCTATCAACCGCGACGCCCCTGTGGTGGTGATGACCACCGAGATCTTCCGCAACATGCTCTACGGCACCCGCATCGGGGAGACGGGCACCACACTTCAGGAAGTCGAGGCGGTGGTGCTCGACGAGTGCCACTACATGAACGACCGCCAGCGGGGCACCGTTTGGGAAGAGTCCATTATTTACTGTCCGCCCGAGATTCAGCTGTTGGCGCTCTCGGCCACGGTGGAAAACAGCGACCAGCTGACCGACTGGCTGCAGCGAGTGCATGGCCCAACCAGCCTGATTTACTCCGACTTTCGGCCTGTGCCGCTGCAGTTTCACTACTACAGCAACAAAGGGCTTTACCCCCTGCTGAACGAGAGCAAAACCGCGATTCACCATCGCCTTAAAGGGGAGCGGCGATCCAAGGGCGGGCGGCCCCAGCGGGGGCCTCGCGAGCGGGTTAGCCTGCCAGCAGTGGTCAGCAAGCTGCAGGAAAGAGACATGCTGCCTGCGATCTACTTCATTTTCAGCCGGCGGGGCTGCGACAAGGCGGTAGACGAAGTGGCCCAGCTGTCGCTGGTAAATGAGGATGAGGCCAAGCGCCTCAAGGATCGCATTGATACCTTCTTAGCCTGGAACCCCGATGCCGCTAGAGCCGGACAGATCGAGCCGCTGTACCGGGGCATTGCCGCTCACCACGCAGGTATTTTGCCCTTGTGGAAAGGGCTGGTGGAGGAGCTGTTCCAGGAAGGGCTGATTAAGGTGGTGTTCGCCACCGAGACCCTGGCTGCCGGGATCAACATGCCGGCCCGTACTACAGTCATCTCTAGCCTGTCGAAGCGCACCGACAGCGGTCACCGTTTGCTGACGGCCTCTGAGTTTTTGCAGATGGCGGGCCGGGCTGGGCGACGCGGTATGGATGAGCAGGGCCACGTGGTGACGGTGGAAACGCCCTTCGAGGGGGCGAAAGAGGCAGCTTACTTGGCAACGGTAGGGCCTGATCCGCTGGTGAGCCAGTTTACCCCCAGCTACGGCATGGTGCTCAACCTGCTGCAGACCCACACCTTAGAGGAAGCGCGGGAGCTGATCGAGCGCAGCTTTGGGCAATACCTGGCGACCCTGCACTTAGCCCCACAGCAGGAGGCAATCGCCCGCCTTGAAGCCGAAATCGCTCGCCAAAAGGCCCAGCTGGAAGCCGTTGATGAGGCTATTCTCAACGACTACGCCAAGCTCAAGGAGCGGCTTAAGGAGGAGCGCCGTCTGCTCAAGATTTTGCAGCAGCAGGCCGGGGAAGTGCTCTCCGACGACGTGGCCAAGATGGTGCCCTTTGCGATCGCAGGCACCATTCTCTCGCTCAAGGGCAAGCACGTTCCGGTAGCCGACCCGCTGCCAGCCACCCTGGTCGCCAAAGCCCAAGGATCCGGCCAGTTCCCCTATCTCATCTGCCTCACTCAGGACAACCGCTGGTACGTGGTAACGACAAGTGATGTAGTGGGGCTGCACGCGGATTACCCCCGGATTCAGGCGGTGGACGACCTAGTGCCTCCCTCCGACATGCCTCCCAAACCGGGGCAGCACCGCAGCGGCAGTGAGGAAACCGCCGAGATAGCCGCCCGCATTCCCTCACCACCACCGCTGGAGGTAATAGCGCCTGAGGTCAAAGAGCAGCTCGATCGAATGCGCGATGTCGAAGAGCGAATTGAGAACCACCCAGCCCGCCAGTGGGACAACCCCAACGCCCTGCTAAAGCGGCAGCGGCGCGTCAAACAGCTTGAAGAAGAGTTCTATGAGCGGATTCAAAAGCTCTCGGAATACACCGGGCGCTACTGGCAAGAATTCCTCAGCATCACCGAAATTTTGGATCATTTTGGCTGCTTAGAGGATCACAAGCCTACCTCTATGGGCGAAGTAGCCGCCGCCATTCGGGGCGACAACGAGCTGTGGCTGGGCTTGGCCCTGGCCTCCGGCGAGTTCGACCAGCTCACTCCGGCCCAGCTAGCAGGAGCCTGCGCCGCGCTGGTCACCGAAAGTTCACGGCCCGACAGCTGGTGTGACTACACCCTATCCTCTCCCGCAGTAGAGGCTCTAGAAGGGCTGCGGGGCATTCGCCGAGAGCTGTTTCAGCAGCAGCACCGTCGCCATGTGGTAGTCCCCGTATGGATGGAGTATGACCTGGTAGGCCTAGTGGAGCAGTGGGCTCTGCAAACAGACTGGGCAACCCTAGGCCAACACACGAGCCTGGACGAGGGCGATGTGGTGCGCATTCTGCGGCGTACCCTAGACTTTCTCTCCCAGGTGCCCCACGTTCCCTACCTCTCTAACCATCTGCGCACCAATGCTCGCCTGGCAATCGAGAGCATGAACCGCTTTCCGGTCAACGAAGAGATTGCTTGATCTGTTTCCAGTTCCTTTCCTCCACAGCGCCGCCTGTTAAAGCGGTCACTGACCTTGGCTTATTACGAACAGCACCCTGATGCGTTTTCGCCCAAGTACCTGAGTCGCCTTCAGGGCAAGATATTGGCCTGCCCCTACTTTGCTAAAAACAATCTCAACCGCGATTTTGTCGGCACCAAGGGCTTCTCTGTCGTGTTTCGGCAGTCCCACCTGAGTGCGGTAGAAGAGCAGTTTCCCTACTTCATGCCCTACCTGCAGCGGGTGATGCAGCCAGAGTGCAACGCTTTCTACCTCAACCCACTGCTGCTGCAGGCAGGGTCGCGAGTCGATCCTCACATCGACCGTTCTCTCCGCAGCTACTGCAAAACCATTGATCCGCCCGCTGTCGTTAGCGTGCTGTATGTAGAAGTGCCACCTGACCTTCAGGGCGGAGATTTAGTGCTGCGATCGCACAAGCGCCAGGTCGGCCAGATTCGCCCCCGCACCAACACGCTGGTCTTTTTCCAGGGCGACCTCACTCACAGCGTTACCGCCATGAGCGGCTCGGGAATGCGGCTGAGCCTGGTGTGTGAGCAGTACCCGCTAGAGCCCAGCCAGCTAGAAGACATTCCAGAGTTTCAGCTTGAGTCGCGGGCAATGGGCGCGGCGCGGCGTTAGCCCAAGATGCTAGAAGATGGTCAAGTCCCACTCAGCATCCGTT
>DATNQE010000159.1:0-5779 GCA_036702895.1 Trichocoleus sp.
AAGTGATTGGATTAGACCTCTCCCCGCACATGCTGGTGGTAGCGCAGGAAAAGGCTAAACAAGCCGGATTGGCAGTACAGTTCGTTCACGGCAACGCGATGGAAACGGGGTTTCCAGAAGCCTCGTTTGATGTCGTTACGGCCTCGCTGCTGTTCCACGAAACGCCCCCTGACGTTGCTCGCACAATCCTGCTAGAAGCGTTTCGACTGCTCACCAGCGGCGGTCAAGTCGTTATTCTCGACGGCAATCAGCGTACTCTGCGGGGTACCGAGTGGCTCAACAATATCTTTGAAGAGCCCTACATTCAGGAGTACGCCCAGGGCAGTGTTGATGCTTGGCTCGGGGCTGCGGGCTTTGCTGCTGTAAAGACCGAAGATTTTTGGTGGATTCACCAGATCAGTCGGGGGCTCAAGCCGCTCAGCACCCAAAGAGTTGCTCAAAACGAAAACAAAACCTCTCTAGAGGAGATTTTCGCTGAAGCCGGAAATCCCCAAGTAGTGTTTCAGTAAAGCGTTTGGCGAGGCCTTAGCAGGGGTAGAGCTGTACTAACTTGAGATCCACCGCTCTACAGCCAGCTCCAAGTGAATGAACCATAGCGAGTAGAAAAGCGAGCAGGTGCAGGATGAGCTGATGGGCTCGGCGTTTAGCCCTAGTCCTCCGCAAAACCTGCCCTGCAGATGGGTTGGTTAATACTGGCGAAACTACCGTGGCCTGGGATTTCAGCTAAAAAGCAGGCGAGCGATACAGATGTTCACAGGGATTATGGACAGAAGCTGTATTTATTGGTACAGTTGTTCTGTCATGACACCGTGTAGCGTTTGAGCTTCTCCCACTATGGAAACCCTCACTTCTGCTCAGCAAGAGCTTTACGACTGGCTGATTGACTACATTCGAGAGCATCAGCATTCTCCCTCCATTCGGCAGATGATGCGGGCCATGGGGTTGAAGTCACCTGCGCCTATCCAAAGCCGGCTAGAGCACTTGAAGAATAAGGGCTACATCGAGTGGAGTGAGGGCAAAGCCAGAACGATTCGGGTTCGGGAGCAGGCTAGGGGAGTGCCTATTCTTGGCACGATCGCAGCCGGTTTTGTCAATGAAGTGTTTACCGATGCTGTTGAGCGCCTTGACCTGACTGGGCTGCCCATCAAAACCAACGACTACGCGCTCAAGGTCACGGGCGACAGCATGATCGGCGAGCAGATTTGCGATGGCGATGTGGTGATCATGCGCCCCATTCCCGACCCCAAGAGCCTGCGTGAAGGCACTATTGTGGCAGCACGGGTTGAAAGTGGTACAACGCTGAAGTCCTTTTACCGCCGTGGCGACTTAGTACAGCTCAAGCCTGCCAACCCCGACTATCCGATTATGGAATTTCCAGCGGAAGCGGTAGAGGTGCAGGGACGGCTGATTGCTGTTTGGCGAGGTATCGATCCCGATCTGATGGTCTAGCCGCCATTAGGACGGATTTTTGCCCTGTTGAATCTTTACAATCCTTAAATTAAGACGATTTGCGGGAGAATCCAGCGCGGGGCATTGCCTTGCGGTAATAAACTAGCACTTGACCGCCAGTTCTAGTGCGTATCTAACCGTACGACAGAGCTGGGGGCGAGGAATCCTGGTGCTAGTTCGATTGATCCCATGAAAGTCCGAGCGTTTTTTTCCACCCTGGTTATTGTTGTCGTCGCGCTGCTGGTGGTGGGTGTCGGCGGATTTGTGGGATTGACCTCTCGGGGGCCGCTGGCGCTGCTCTCGGTGGGCGGGCAGGAAGTGCCCACAGCAACGCCGTTTGTGCCCAAGAATGCACCGGTAATGGTGTCGCTGCTGACCCGTCCGGATCACCTAAGCGACCTCTGGCTGCGGCTGGCGGCTCCTCAAAATCGCCGAGAAGCTCAGGCAGAGGTCAGCCGCTTAGAAAAGTCGCTACTGGCGGGCACAGGGTTAACCTACGAAAATGACATTCGCCCTTGGCTCGGTAACGAAATTACCTTTGCGGTTACCGATGCAGACCTTGACCGCAATCCTGACAACGGCAATCAGCCTGGCTACCTGCTAGTTATGAGCTGTCGCGACAGCGAGCGGGCCAAAGCGGTTTTAGAGCTGTTTTGGCAGAAGCGTGCGATCGCAGGAGACAGCCTTGTTTTTGAGCAGTTTGCGGGCAGTCGCCTGATCTATGGTCAGCAGCTAGCACCCCAAACCCAACAACCCGCAGCCGATGAAGCGCCTAAAACCATTGCCAGCGCTTTGGTGGGTCAGCAGTTTCTGCTGCTGGCAAATAATCCCAGCGTCATCCAGCGTGCGCTTACTGCGGCCCAGGCAAGGGATCTCAATCTGGACCAGGATTTGGCCTATCGCAAAGCACTGGCGTCGTTTCCCAGCAATCGGCTGGCGCTAGCAGTTGTGAATGTGCCCGCTAGCCTTAACTGGTTAGGGCTTAGTGCCCAGCCAACTCTGGCTTTGGCCGCCAATGAACTGGGGATTGCCGATGGCGTCTTTGACCGCGCTGTTTTGTCCCTGCGGCCCCATCGCCACGGGCTACTGGCCGATACAGCCCTACTAGCCGCCGCTGGGCACCCCTTCCAGCCTCAGACTGTAGCCACAGAATCTAGCGCAGCAGTCGAAGCAGCAGGTCAGTTTTTACCAGCCGACACGCCTCTAGCGGCGGTGGGTACAGACCTCAATCAGCTCTGGCAAACCGTACGTCAAACGTTGCCCTACTACGCTGCAGCGGCTCCAGCGCTGCAGCCCCTCTGGGAACACCTGCAGGCCCCCCTAGCCCATCAGCCCACTGACTCATTACTAGGCTGGATTCAAAACGAGTACGCCCTCGGTCTCGTCAGTGGTTCCCTAGCGGCGCCGGGATGGGTGCTGGCAGCCCAGCCGCCTCAAGGCACCCCAATCGCCAAGCAGCTCGATCAGCTAGCTCAAAAGCAGGGTTTGAGTGTAGGTCCACTGGAGCTGGGAGGCCAACAGGTTACAGCCTGGACTCATCTGTCGGTAGTGCCTTCAGGGACTGCAAAAGGCGGGCGCAGGGCTGCAGAGGCCTTGTCGGTGGCGACTGAGGTGGACGGGCTGCATACCCAGCTCAATGGCTACGAGCTGCTGTCTAACTCACCAACGGCCCTTTATCAGGCCCTGCAAAGCTCTGATCGCTCTTTGCTCGATGCCTCTCACTGGAAGGAGATGACTGCCGCATTTTCCCAGCCCAACGGCGGCTATTTCTACCTGGACTGGCAAACCCTAAAACCAGATTTGTTGAGCAGAACACCCTGGCTGCGGTTAATTGAGACGGTAGGGCAACCGCTGCTCAGCCATCTACAAGCAGTTGCCGTTACCAGCTACGGCCAGGACGAGCAAGTTCAATCGGGCGGGGTTTTTCTTCGGCTTAGCAGTTCATGAGGTCTTTGGATATGGCAGGGGTGGACATGGCAGAGATTGTGGAGATTTTAGAGCAGCACCTGGCGGGGCAGCCTCTGGCTGAGGCGCAGTGGCAGCAGCTTGTGGCTTGGGAGCTGGCAGATACGCGGCGGGCCTGGGCCTGGCAAATTACCCCGGCAACGGTGCGAGCAGCGCTGGAGGAGCGTTTGCGCTGGCTGCAGCAGGCGGTCTTGCTGCACGACCAGCTGGGACTGCCGCCCTACCCTCTGCGGGCCTACCTGCCGCTCTATTGGCAGCTCTGGCTACCCCTGGCCCTCTGGCTCAAAGCTGCCAGAGCGCGTCAGTCGCGCCCCCTGGTCCAAGGCTTTCTGGGCGGTCAGGGCACGGGTAAAACGACGCTGACTCGGGTGCTGCAGCAGCTGCTTGCAATGATGGGGTACCGAGCAGTGGGGCTCTCAATCGACGATTTGTACAAGACCTTTAGCGATCGCAAACAGCTGAGGCAGGCAGACCCCCGGTTAATCTGGAGAGGCCCGCCGGGGACCCACGACATTGACCTAGGCATCGAAACCTTAGACAACATTCGCCAGGCCCAGCCAGGAGACACGGTGCTGCTGCCCCGGTTTGACAAGTCCCTGCATGGGGGAGAAGGCGATCGCACTACGCCTGAACCAGTTCAGAATGTCGACATTCTGCTGTTTGAGGGGTGGTTCTTGGGGGTTAGACCGCTGGAGCCGCAGCGGTTTGATCAGGCCCTACCCGATCCCATTCAGACCGAGTCAGACCGTCAGTTCGCCCGCGATATGAACCAGCGGCTGCGGGACTACCTGCCCCTATGGGAGCGGCTCGATTACTTAACGGTGTTGTGCCCCCAGGACTACCGCATCAGCCAGCAGTGGCGGCGACAGGCCGAGCATCAAATGAAGGCTCAGGGCAAAGCCGGCATGTCCGATGCGGCGATTGACCAGTTTGTGGAATATTTTTGGAAGGCGCTGCATCCGGAGCTGTTTATTACGCCTTTGAAGAACTTAGGAGCCGGAGCAGATTTGGTAATTACTATCGGCCCAGATCGAATTCCGCTGGATATTTTTGCGCCCCTGGCGTCTGCTTCGTCGGTGGAGCCCCTATCGGCTTAGGCAGACTGCATTACCAGAAGTTCTTCAACTCGGCCCGAGGAATTGTTTTGAAAAATGCTAGACCTGGGCAGCATCTTGAATCTGGGATTCTAGGTTTGTGAATTCTGCGTCAGTAAATTTGAAGGCTATGAGTGCCCAGATTTTGAAGTCCAGGGCCGCACAGTTTGCTCCTACACATTGCTCCTACATATTTTAGTAACGCGTAAGGGATAAGGATGGATTCTGACTTCAAGGTGATTGAGCCCGCAGGGATCTTAGACAGCACCCAGGCTGAGAGCTTTCGGCGGACCGTAGATGTCGCGCTCGCTGAGGGCTACAGAACTATTTTGATTGACTTAAAGAATATTACTTTTATCGACAGCTCGGGCCTGGGCAGCCTGGTGATGGTGCTTAAGAAGGTGCGGGCTGCTGACTGCAAAATGTATATTTGCTCGATTAACGATCAAGTGCGGATGCTTTTTGACCTGACAGGCATGGACCGCGTGTTTGACATGGTAGCCAATCGGGCTGAATTTGAGGCTAAGGTGCTGTCCTAGCCCAAGTTTTGTAGCCAGCCCTGCTCAGTGATGCTGAGGCTAGCAATCCTGAGCCTATTCGAGGGTGATTGCCACCAGAGACATATCGTCGGTGGCGGAGTTGGCGCTGCGCCGCTGATCCATAGACTGTAGGATGTCGTCAACGCTCTTTTGCCGTTGGGTCTGGGCCAGAAACTCGACAAAGCCATCTAGCCCGATGTACTCCTGGTTATCCTGAAGCACCTCATAGAGGCCGTCGCTAAAGAGGTAGAGCGTGCTGCTAGGAGGCACTTGACAGCGCTGCCAGCGATAGCGGGCCTCGGGCATCATGCCGATGGGCATGCCGGGAGTGCGCAACCGCTCAGCGGTAGTCTCTGCCCCCTGCCCCGACACCAAAACGGCAGGGGGGTGTCCGGCACTGGCGTAGAGCAGCTGCCGATTGGCACAGTTGAGCACCCCGTACCAGATGGTGAAGTACTTCTGGTTCTGGTCGCTCATCTGAAAGGTCTCGTTGAGCGCTTTCAGCACCTTCTCAGGGCGGTAGAAGTTAACGTCGGGAAGCGACTGCGATCGCAACACATTCAGCACCGACGTAGACAGCAGCGCTGAGCCCAACCCGTGCCCCGAAACATCCAGCAGATAGATCGCCAGATAGTCTGGATCAAGCCAATAGTAGTCGTAGCAGTCGCCCCCTAGCTGCTGAGAAGGCACGAACCGGGCATGAATGGGTACTCGCCCGGTTTGATTGTGAGG
>DATNQE010000167.1:0-4401 GCA_036702895.1 Trichocoleus sp.
CGTCGATGAACTCTGGGCGACCGCTGCCGGGCACAGGCCACTCCGGATTCTCGCCGCCGATGACCAGCCGCTTTAGGGCGATGTACTCGCGGTTGAACTGGTTGAAGGCATTGATAAGAATGTCGATTGCGATCGCATCACTCGTTCCCAGGTCAAACCAGCAGCGAGCCCAGGTGCCTTCATACTCCACCTCACCCATGTTGTGCATGACCGAGAGCAGGCTGTTGTTAGCTCCCTCGTTGTCGTAGTCGAGGTAGCTGATGTCGAGACCCGTTTCCTGCACCTGCAGGTTCTCAGCGTTAAAACCCCCCAGCTTTCCCAGGAAGAACCAGGAGTCAAAGATCTCCTCAACGTACTGTCGCTCCATTAGCGAGGGTGCGGTCTCAAACTCCAGCCAAAGCCAGAGGTTAAAAAAGTCGCATTCCCTAAACTCAACCTGCATAACTCATCCCAATAGAGCCAGATACCCTTATACCAGTTTTTGAGACAACCTTGCGCTACGCCAAATCAGAGGAGCTTGCTGCTACTGTAAACCCCTCAATCCTTTAGGAGATTGAGGGGTCAACGCGCTAGAGACTCTTGGCGCTTGAAAAACCGAGGACGAGATTACCGCTGAGCCTGGGTTGCTCTTTCGGAGCAGACTGGGCCCGTAGCTCCTTCGGCTAGGCACTTCTCAAATCGAATCTGCCACACCGTCTGCTTGGGCATTTGGTCGGCGTAAGCTAGGGCTTGTTCATAAAGCCGAATGCTCTGATTTGTATTGCCCTGCCGCTGGCTAATTTGAGCCTTCAAGGAAAGCAGCTCAGGATTCTGGGGGGCGGTCTGGAGGGCCAGATCAACTTCTCGCAGGGCCTCGTCGTAGCGCCCCAAATCTCTCAGGCCGATGGCAATACCGCGATTAGCGAGATAAGAAGGAGCGCCATTGCGCAGACGGGCGATAGCCTGGTCGGGGTTGGCAAAGGGCAAATTGACCGCGATCAGCAGATCCATAAACCCTTTCAGCAGGCTGAGCTCTGGGTCATTAGGATTGACATCTTCAGCCTGCCCTATCTCATTAAAGACCTGCTGAAGCATTCTGAGCGCGGTGGGGGTGCCTCGGCCGATGCCCTGAGTCTGCAGCACATGGGCGCCTTCTAGAAAGATCCCAACCGCTTTGTACAGGTGGCCTCGCAATGGATCCGTTGCAATCAGAGCCTCAGCTTTTTGCTGGGTGAGCTGAGCCCGTCGCAGCAGCTCGTTCATATCCTGGTCGTAATAAGCCATGGAGGCTGCCATAGCCTGGATCATCGGCTCATTCGGTTCGCTGGCAAGCGCCGCATTGATGAGCTGCCGGGCCTCTATGTAGTCACCATCGCGAAACATGGCGTTAAAAGCCGCTTCCGAAGCATCACCAATGCTGTGGGGATTGGCAGTGCGAAATGGATCTGCTGCAAAAGCAGGGAAGGACGCCAGGCTAATCGTAACGGCTAGCGCACCTGCAAACCAGCGCTGGAACCGATGGGCATGGCGGAAAAACTTGAAATGCTGAACCATAGACATTCCGTGTGTGCAGAACCACAACGAGTGAGCAATCAAATCCTGAAACCAGGATAGCGTCTACCAAGCAGGAACCGTGTAAGCCACTGTCTGAGGGCAGGAATAGGGGGCGAAAAGCGAATACTGTTTCGGGGGGGCAGGATCTTTTTGGAGCGTATCCGTTAAGGATCGGGAGTGAAGATCGAGCTGAGGACACCTTACGGAGATATCCTGCAGCAAAAGCGTTTTTCTGTTTCTACTTCATATTTCCGGTCTAACTGGGCAGGTTCCGGATAAAGGATGGCAGTTGGCTAACCTGTTGGCTAGTCCATGTGGCCCAGCAGCCATCCTTGGTAGCAGGCTATACCAGGAGACGTACTGGTCGGAGGGGAGTTCCCTATTTGCTGGCTTGTTTAAGACGCAAGTTTAAGGCTTGTGAAGCATTGTTGGGCGCCATTCTGGGGAATGCAGATTCTTCATCTCAGCCTGTTGCCCTGCTTCAGCTTGTAGCATAGAAGCGTGGGCGCTGCTGCCTCTGCGGTACCGTCTCCGCGTTACTGTCTCTGGGGTGTCTGTCGGGCATACTGGAGCTATGAAAATTTGTACGGCTTAATGCTCTATCTCCGAAATCTCACTTATCACCCAACCGCCAGCTCAGTGGCGATTCTCAAAGATATTTCCCTAGATTTAGGCCCTCGCGAGATGGGTTTGGTCGTTGGACCCAGCGGCTCTGGCAAAAGCACGCTGCTAGAAATTCTGGCAGGACTGGCCCAACCTACTCTAGGGCAAGTGAAGTGGCGAGACCAGACCCTCGACTCGGAGTCGTTGCAGCAGATTGCGGGTCTGGTCTTTCAGTTTCCAGAGCGGCACTTCTGCGGTCACACCGTACTGGATGAGCTGCGTTTGGGACACCCGGAGCTAACTCAGGAAAGGATGAGGGAGGCTCTAGGGCTGGTTGGGTTAGGAGAGCTGGACTTGAGCACGCTGCCCCACGCACTGAGTGGTGGGCAGCAGCGCCGCTTAGCACTGGCTGTGCAGCTCATTCGCCAGCCCTATCTTTTGTTGCTAGATGAGCCTACGGCCGGGCTGGACTGGTCAATGCGGCGGCAGGTGGTAGATCTGCTCAAGCGGCTGAAGCAGGAGTGGAGTCTGCTGGTGGTGTCTCATGATGCAGAGGAACTTTCGCTGTTAGCAGATCGCTGCTGGCGGTTGGATCACGGTGAGCTCTCGCCGCTCTCTCAGCCCTCCAAGGTGGAGGCTGTTTCTTGAGCGCTATGACAGACTCTCTTTTGCCTGCCTCTCTGGAGCTGTGGCAATCCACCGTGCAGTGGCAGCCCAATGAGGCACAGCAACAGCTTTTTCAGCAGCTTTATGAAGGGGTCGTGCGGGGTAATCAGCAGCTCAACTTAACCCGCATTACCACTCCGGAGGAATTTTGGGAGAAGCACCTGTGGGACTCGCTCTACGGGGTAGCCCCCTGGCTGTCGGAGGCGCTGTCGCTGCCCTGGCAGGAAGCCTTGGAGATTCGCAGCGTGATCGATATTGGCACGGGAGGGGGATTTCCAGGGCTGCCAGTTGCGATCGCAAACCCTAGTTGGACCATGACCTGTCTCGACTCAACCCGCAAAAAAATTGCCTTCCTAGCAGAGCTCAGCCAGGCCCTAGGCCTCCCCCAAGTGCAAACCGTAGCCGATCGCGCAGAGCAGGTAGGCCATCAACTCCAGCATCGAGAAGCCTACGACTTGGCGTTGATTCGGGCAGTGGGTCCAGCGGCTGTATGTGCTGAGTACGCGCTGCCCCTGCTTAAGGTGGGTGGGGTTGCCGTACTTTATCGAGGGCAATGGACAGATCTAGAAGAAAAAGGTCTGCGGCAGGCGCTCAAACCTCTAGGTGGCGGGGCAATTCAGGTGCGAGCGGCTACAACGCCCCTGAGTCAGGGTATGCGGCACTGCGTCTATATCGCTAAAAAACGCCCTACCGCCGAGGAGTTCCCCCGACCCGCCGGAATACCAACAAAGCAGCCCCTCGGTTGATAGGGCTGCTTTAAAGGGAAGCAAGCGATTCTATGCTTTTAAGGCTTGGAGGAAATCCTAGCCGCGATTTTTGATGTTCATAACCTGCACGATTTGCAGGGCGGTGTCTCCCGGAATTTCGAGGATGCGGTAGAGGTCGTCGAGAAACGCCTGCTCCTGAGGGGCAACAGTGCCATCAGAAAGGACTAGATCCGTCGCAACGGCAAAGGCTGTTTCCCGCAGATCCTGCGGCAGTGAGGCTTTGGCCATAGAGATTAGCTCGCTAGGGCCAAACTGCTTGAGTGAGGCCAGCAGCTTGTCAAACATCCGGTGCATAGCATCGGCGGAGTAGCTGCGAAAGAGCTGCATTCGCGACAGGGCCACGGTCATGTCTTGACCTTCCTGTTCAGAGAGATAGCCATCGGCTGCGATCGCAACGAGGGCTACACAGGCAAAGGCCTCTGCGGGGCTCAGGCTCACTACGGCCTGCTTAGGTTCAGTCTCAAAAACGCTGTCAAATAGCCCCATTAATGTTCTCCTATGCCGCTAATTAATCTTGCCCCAATTTTCGGAGAACCCCATGAGGTTTTGAAGAGTCTTTACACCATTTTCGATGGCTACTTTCTGCACAGCAAACGGAGAGTTTGAAGGGGCTCTGTAAGACGTCCTGAAATAGGTGCGCCTTGTTACTGAGGGGTGCAACAACTCGCTAACCGAGCTCAACAAATAAAGCGCTTGCAGGCTCACTACGGCCAGATCGGGTGTGATCAATCTCACACAGGGATGTGACGAAAGTCCTGTTGCTACAGAGGGGTTTTAAGGATACTTAAGAAGACTCAACTCTAGCCGAGTCATCTACAGGGAACACACAACC
>DATNQE010000179.1:0-3349 GCA_036702895.1 Trichocoleus sp.
TGGGTTTCAACCCGCGCCACCAGCTCCCGCGCCGAGAAGGGTTTGACCAAGTAATCATCGGCTCCGGTTTCGAGTCCTTCGAGGGTGGCCTCTTCTCCGGCGCGGGCCGAGAGCAAAATGATCGGGATGCTGCTGGTCTGAGGGTCAGCCCGGAGCGTCTGCAGCAGCTGCAGCCCGTCCATTTCTGGCATCATCACGTCGGTGAGCACCAGATCGGGCGGATTTTGCTGGATTGAGCGGAGTGCGATCGCACCATTGGCGGCGGTTTCTACCTGCCATCGTTGGCTCAACAGCCGCTTTAGGTAGCTCCGCATATCCGCGCTGTCATCCACCAGGAGAACCCGCACCGGCTTAAAGCCTGGAGCCTGAAAGTTAAAGATAGACGGTTGAACGGTTGCGCCCTGCGCCTCAATATTTGAGCTGACCGCTTGAGCCTCCTGGCCTGGCTCTGGTAGCCATCCCAATGCTTCCCCGACATAGGCACCGGCTCCGGTCGTCACTGGGGGCAGGGGCTGAGATGAGCCAAGCTGTTCCGCAGGAAGATGGGCAAACCCGGTTGGAATCGACACCGTAAAGCAGCTGCCCTCGCCTTCGGCGCTGCTCACGCCAATCGTGCCGCCATGCAGTTTGACCAACTCCTGCACCAGCGACAGGCCAACGCCCGATCCTTCAAAGCTTCGCCCCTTAGCGCCCTTGACCTGGTAAAACCGTTCAAACAGGTGGGGCAGTTCGGCCGCTGCAATGCCGATGCCGGTATCTTGCACAATCAGCTCAACCTGTTCGGTGCCGCCTGGCAGAGAATTGCCGGCCAGCCTCAGGCGAACTGTGATCGTGCCCGCAAACGTAAATTTAAAGGCATTGGAGAGCAGGTTGAGGACAATCGTTTCCCACATGGGGCGATCGACATACACCGGCAGCGGCAGCGGCGGGCAGTCAATCACCAGCCCCAGGTCTGCCTGGGTGGCGACGGACTCAAATGAACTCGCCAGCTCTGCCGTCAAGGCGGCAAGATCGGTCGGTTCATACATGGCTTGAACGTGGCCTGCCTTAATGCGGGAAACGTCAAGCAGGGTATTGACCAGCTTGAGCAGCCGCATCCCGTTGCGACTGGCCAGCTGCAGGTGCGATCGCTGGGCAGAACTCAGGGGATGGACAAGATCGTTCAAGGCCTCTTGAATCGAGCTCAGCAGCAGGGTCAGGGGCGTGCGAAACTCATGGCTTACATTGTTGAAAAATGCCCGCGTGGCTTCTTGGGCACGGTTGCGCTCATCCTCGGCGCGCTGCCGCTGCGTGATGTCGGTAAAGAGCACCGCAACGCGGCGGTCGCCCGGCTCTCCTAGCCGAAAGATGTTGAGGTCGAAGACCCGGTTGAGGGCGTTCTCGGTCATCTCGAGGCGAGCTGCCTCGCCCGTCTCGACCACCTGAGCGTAAATCTCCACCCACTGCGGGTTTGGGGTGCCCAGGAGCTGGGTCGCCGTTCGGCCGACTGGGTGCTCCATGCTGGTGTGCTTCACAAAAGCAGGGTTCACCTCCAAAAAGCGGAAGTCGCTCCACCGGCCCGCCTCGTCAGGAATGACCTCAACAACCGCATAGGCCTCGTCCATAGAGCTGAACAGGGCGCGGTACTTTTCCTCCGAGGCGCGCAGGGCAGCCTCGGTACGGGCGCGTTCGATGCGGATGTAAACTCGCTCAGCGAGTTCCCGAATTAGCTCGACCTCATCTTCGCGCCATTCGCTCGCCCGCTCCCGGGCGGCAGTTAACAAAAACTTCCAACGCCCGTCTTTGAGGTAAGGCGCGTCAACAATCGAGCCGAAGCCAAGCTCGTCCCACCCTTCAAACGTCGGGTTGAGCATCGAATTCGTCCGAGTGTCGTTGATAACCGCGAGCTTTCCCGCCGCGTAATGTCGCCTACCTGTTTCGTTGAGAAACGTTGAGATGCGGTGAACGCCAAGGAAGTTGAGCATGGAGTCGTCGCGCCGCCAGGCATAGATGCACTCGATGTGGTCAGCCTCCTCGTCAACCACGGAAAAATGGCAGCGCGAGAGGTTGAGAAAATCAGTCAGCCGGGTACCGACCCGTTCTATAACCGCCTCAACGCTCAGCAGGGGGGCAAAATCTGCGCTCGTTTGGGCCAAAAAGGCGAGATTGGCATCGTGCCGCCTGCGTTTATCTTCGGCGCGCTTGCGTTCTGCTTCGCAGGACTTTGCCTCGCTAGCCTCCTGCACACTGCCGTAAAACGTCCCCCCACCCGGCTCGCTCGCGGGCACGAAGTCAGCCTGGGAGGCAATCCAGTGGAGACTGCCATCCGGCCAGACGACGCGATACTCAATTTGCAGCCTGGAGCGGGTTTGGGCGGCTTCGGCCAGGGCGGCTTGGGCGCGATCGCAATCCTCAGGATGAATATGGGCCCCGGCCTCTGCAAAGGTGTGAACTTCGTACGGTTCGTGTCCGTGCAGCCGCTTGGCCAGGTCGTTTGCCCAAAAGTCACCTGTGGCAATGTTGTACGTCCATAGGCCAAGGCCTGCCCCCACCGAACACAGTTCGAGCCGTCTTTGGGCCTCTTGCAGGGCCAGCAGTTCGCCATCCGTGTCGTTTGGACGAACATTTTCTAACGACATAGACTTTATCGCCCTGCTGTTAGACGATTCTTCCATCACAGGGCCCCTTTAGAAATTATGCAGGCTGCAAGGGAGTCTAATGACTCAGGGTCTATCTTGAGTTGCCCGTTCAGCCAGCTGAACCACCACTTCAACGAGTTCCGTCGGCTGAGACAACTTGTACCAATATGCCTCATATCCGGCATTCAGCGCTTTCTCGGGGTCCTCATCTAGATAAGCGGTAATGGCCGCAGCGTGAATATGCCGGCCTTGCCCTATCTCCAAAGCCCGAACCAGGCGAATCAGGTCGTAGCCATCTCCCCCCGGCAGCCGAATATCACTTAGCAAAACGTCTGGGTGAAACCGCTCTAGCTCCTCTAGTGCGGCAGCTGCGCTGGTCACGGCCTTAACCTCAATGCCATGCGCCTCCAGCAGCGTCGTGATAAATTCGCAAATTCTGGCTTCGTCATCGACAACGAGCACCCGCAAGCCATCTAAGGACGGCGGCAATGTCAACGCCGGTGCTTCTTCTGCTTGGCTGCTGCCCAAAGCTTGTTGGCCTCCATCCGCAGGCAAAGCTGCCTCAGCGGGAGTAGAAACGGCCTGCCCAGCCTGATTCAGGGGCAATACGCCGATTCGCAAGCTCTCAAATCGGCCTTCAGCGGTGCGGCTGGCCCCTACCTGCAGTTGAGCCGCAAAGGGGGCACCCCCTCTAGGAGAGAGGCTGAGGTGCCAAACTTGGGTCTCGTTCC
>DATNQE010000222.1:0-2698 GCA_036702895.1 Trichocoleus sp.
GCCTTTCCAGCCGGAGAGATCCATCAGCACAGGCACCGGGTCGTTGGAGGTGCGCGCCAGCCGGATCAAGTCGCTAGCTAAGGCCAGCAGCGTTTGGGTTTTGCCCGATCCTGGTTCACCGAGGATCAGCAGGCGACCGTCGATGCCGTCGCGGCGAAATAGCTGAAGCACTTCGGCTGGGGAGGTCAGCTTTTGCGGCGCCTGCTGCCCCATCTGCAATGACCAAATCTGATACTGCAACGCCACCAGCGCTGGCAGCGTTTTGACCGCCGTGGCCGTTTGGCTGCTCCTGCCTCCCTTGGTGATTTTGATACCAGATGCCGTAGTTGGCTGCCGCATTAGGACCTGCTGCCGCATGTGCAGAGCGGCCTGTTGCTGCCAGGCAATACGTTGATTAACGGCGGTAACGAGCTGAGCCCGGTCTTGAGCGGTGGGCGGCCTGAGCGGAGTCAAATCCAGCAGGGAAGGGGTTGCCATAGCAGAAATACGGGGGCGGCAAAGCATCTGGTCACAACTATAACAACGGCTCTTCCCCAGCGCATTTGGTGAAGAACCGTTCCTCTGGCTTGCCCAGAGCGCAACTGCAGCTCATAAGGGGCGTCAGTAGCCCAGCAAACGAGCTGAAGAAGGTACCTGAAATATACGGAGAATGCGCCTTAGAACCTAATTCCTCGGACGGAGGTGATATCAGGAGGACTCGTTACGCTGCAGTTATGTAAACATTTCGTAAACTTTCAGACGCCTCGCGTATATGACGACTCCTCAACTCAAACCCATCAACCAGCAGGTTGTCGCTATCGTCGGTGCCTCTAGCGGCATTGGCCGAGCAGCGGCCCTGCAATTTGCCGAAAAGGGAGCCAAGGTCGCCGTGGCGGCCCGCAGCCGGAGCGGCCTGGATTCCCTAGTCAATGAGATCAAGGCTATGGGGGGAGATGCGATCGCAATTCCCGCCGACGTTGCCGACTTCGACCAGGTCAAGGCCATTGCTGACAAAACGGTGGACTACTTTGGCCGCCTCGACACCTGGGTTCATACTGCTGCCACCGCTGTTTTTGCGCGCTTTGAGCAGCACACCCCTGAGGAGTTTCGCCGCGTTATCGACGTCAACCTAATGGGTCAGGTCTATGGCGCAATGGTGGCCCTGCCCCACCTGCGCCGCGAGGGCCGAGGTGCCTTCATTGCCATCGGCTCCGTTGAAGGCCACCGCTCGCTACCGCTGCAGAGCGCCTACTCCTGCTCCAAGCACGCCGTTGAAGGCTTTCTCGATTCCCTCCGGGTGGAGCTGATCCACGATCAGGTGCCTATCAGCATCACCAATGTGATGCCCTCCACCATCAACACCCCCTTCTACAACAACGGTCTCACCAAGCTGGGTCGCAAGCCCAAGGGTGTGCCCCCCTTCTACCAGCCCGAGCTGGTGGCCCAATCTATTCTTTACGCCGCCGAGAACCCCGTTCGCGACCTGATTGTGGGTGACTCTGGCCGCGTGCTGGATGTGGCCCAAAAGTTTGTGCCCGGCCTGATTGATGCGGCCCTGGCCGTCATTGCCGTTCCCGGTGAGCACAGCACCGAACCCAAAGCCGAAAGCGCCCCCAACAACCTCTACGAACCCGTCGAGGAAGACAACCGCGTGCGCGGCGACTTCGACAACCAGGTTTTCCCCAGCTTCCTCGAATGGTTTGACTGGAACCCCACCGCTAAATGGGGCACCGTGGCCGCTGGCCTAGCCGGACTGGCCCTGGTGGCGGCGCGAAGCCTGGGCGGCGATAAGTCGGCTTAGGTAAGGGAGGAGGGAGGAGATAGGAGGGAGGAGCTATTCCCCTTCTGTCTATCTTCTCCTTCTGTCTTCTGCCTTCTCCCTAAATCCTGCAAAAGGGTGGGCGGTGCCCACCCTACGCTCCTTTACACTCCTCTCTCCTCCCTCCTCTCTCCTCCCTTCGTTGTTACTCCTATGAAAGCAATCACCTGGCGCGGCGCCACTGATGTTCGCCTTGAAACCGTTCCCGATCCTAAAATTCTGAACCCGCGGGATGCCATTCTTAAGGTCACCGCTACCACGATTTGCGGCTCTGATCTGCACATCTACGACGGCTACATTCCGACCATGAAGCCCGGCGACATTATTGGGCACGAGTTTATGGGCCAGGTGGTGGAGATCGGCAGCGAGGTGAAGAAGCTCAAGGTGGGCGATCGCGTGGTCGTCTCTTCCATCATTGGCTGTGGTCAGTGTCCCTACTGCTCAACCCACCGCTGGTCTTTGTGCGACAATTCCAACCCCAACGGTTGGATGCAGGAGCCGATTATGGGCTTCGCTACGGCGGGGATTTTTGGCTACTCCCACGCCTTTGGCGGCTACGCTGGGTCATTTGCAGAGTACATTCGGGTGCCGTTCGCGGACTTCGGCGCCATCAAAGTACCCGATGGTCTGCCCGATGAGAAGGTGCTGCCCATTTCCGATGCTTTCCCCACGGGTTTCATGGGGGCAGACATGTGTAATATCCAGCCGGGGCAAATTGTCGCGGTGTGGGGCGCGGGGCCGGTAGGTCTGTTTGCCATGATCAGCGCCTACATGCTGGGGGCGGAGCAGGTCATCGCTATTGACCACATACCGGAGCGGCTGCAGATGGCGCAGGACTTTGCCAATGCAATCCCGCTTAACTTTAGGGAAGTGGATGCCGGAGAAGCCCTCAAGCAGATG
>DATNQE010000510.1:0-3012 GCA_036702895.1 Trichocoleus sp.
TCGGTATTTGACCCGTTTTTGCTGCTCGATGAGTTGGGGCCCGTCAATCTCAAGCCGGGCGAGGCGAAAGGCGCACCGGACCACCCCCATCGGGGCTTTGAAACTGTGACTTATGTGCTCGACGGTCGGCTAGAGCATAAAGACTCCGTGGGCAACGCAGGGCAACTGCTCTCCGGCGATGTGCAGTGGATGACGGCTGGGGCCGGAGTGGTGCATTCAGAAATGCCAGAAGCCGAGTTTACCCGTACCGGCGGACGGCTGCACGGCATTCAGCTGTGGGTCAACCTGCCTCAGCGCGACAAAATGATGGCGCCTCGCTACCAAGAGATTTCGGCGGTGCAAATTCCCACGGCGCAAACCGAGGACGGCTCGGTGAGCGTACGGGTAATTGCCGGAGAAGCCCTGGGCGCAAAGGCCGTGATTGAAACGCGCACTCCGATCATCTATCTACACTTCACGCTGCAACCCGGAGCTACGGTAGTGCAGCCCGTCTCGCCGGAATACAACGCCTTTGCTTATGTGCTGGAGGGTTCGGGCCTGTTTGGCGCAGAGCAGGAGCCCGGAGAAGACGGGCAGATGGTGATTTTTGCTCAGGACGGGCAGGAAGTTGCCATTTCAAACCCTGCTGAAGCCAGCCAGCCGCTTGACCTGCTGCTGATTGCAGGGGTGCCGCTGAACGAGCCGGTAGTGCGCTACGGCCCTTTCGTAATGAACAGCGAAGCTGAGATCGTTCAAGCCATCGAGGATTATCGCAACGGAAAGATGGGAGAAATCTATGCTCAATAACCTGCAACAACGCCTCAGCCAGCACCAACTGCTCAGCCAGCTCCGCATCAAGCTGCTGCGCCTGCACCAGCTCTTGCTAGACACCGAGCGGATTAGCTACGAGCGCGTTCGCGGCCAGATCACGCGGGGAGAGCTGCTGCAATTGGCGATTGGTCACGCTCAGTTTGCGTGGCTGCACCAGCTCTCGCGGCTGATCGTGCAGTTCGATGATTTGCTAGAGGCAGACGAACCTGCGACACCGGAAGTGGTGGCGGCGCTGGTAGGCAATGTGCGCACGCTGCTGGTTCCTGATGAACTGGGAAGCGACTTTGCTGTGAAGTACGATGCCGCTTTCCAGCAGAGCCCGGACGTAGTGCTGGCCCACGCGGATGTCATGGGTTTGCTGCCTGCTGCATAGAGGTGAGTTTAGGTTAGGAGGGCGCCGCTGGGAATGCCCTCCTGACTTTCCTTACCCGCTCCACAGTTCCTCCGAAACAGCGGCCTGCGCCTTTCCGGTGTCGCTCAATGTCGATCACCCGAATTTTTCAAGCGTACGGATCCGCCGCCATCGCAACTCGAGCAGAACAGCCGCATTGCAAAGCAGGGGCATTGATACCAATGCCCCTGCAAAGTTTCGCTAACCCAGACTCCGGGTGCTGATATCTAAAACAGCTTCCCCAAAAGATTCTGGGCAAGCTTCTATGCTCGCTTAGCTCTGCTTTTGGCCAGCCTCCTCACACGACTCCTGGTTGGAGCGCCCTCCCCACGACACCCAGCGCCGGAAAGTGCCAGTTTCACAGTCGCGGTCAAACGATCTGAGCAGATTCAGGTTGGCGCCCTCTAGATCAACGCCGCTAATGTCGGTGCCGTCTAAGCAGGCGCTAGACAGGTTGGCGCCTCGCAGCGTCGCTCCACTCAGCGCTACATCCTTAAGGTTGGCCCCTCGCATATCGGCGCCTTCTAAATCAGCCGTTCTCAAATCAGCGTGGTTGAGGTCAGCACCCACCATGCTGGCCCGCCGCATATCGGCTCCAATCAGGTTGACATCCTGCAGGTTAGCCCCGCTCAGGTCAGCCCCCTTGAGGTCGGCATTGGTGAGATTGGCCCCCTCTAGATTGGCTCGGCTAAGGTCAACACCACTGAGATCAGCACCGCTCAAATCACTGCGGCTGAGATCAATGCCGCTGAGGCGAGCGCCGTTGAGGTGGGCGCGGTGCAAATTGACATCGGAAAAATTGCGATAGCCCTGGTTGTACTCGTGTAAAAACTGCTGAATGTTCATAGTCGTGGGCCTCCTGGAACGGGACGGGATGGCCTTAGATAGCAGTAAGAAAGCTCGAGACGTCGAAAGGCGTGCAGCGGGGGGTGAGGCGGCTTACTGTATCGACAGCTACCTTTCATTATCAAGGTGCACCGGGGTTTCGCCGAGGAGGATTTACAGATCGAAAATTCTCTTGAAGTTAGGATACGCAGCGCCACACAAGGGGTAGAGCATTCCCCCAGAATTCCCTCTACATATCCAGCAACACCTACCTAGAGATCAATGCGATCGCACCATCCCGCGGGTCACCATAAAAGTCCCGCTATAGCGATTCTCGACAGCGCCGCTGTAAAGAGCTCGGGGGGCGCTGTCCATTAATTTCCTAACACCTATGCCAACGCCCACATTTTCAACCTCCCTAGAAGAGGTGATTGAGCAGGCCCAACAGGCTTGGTTAATGAGTGATGCCGAGGGGTTTGTCGGACTGTTTGATGAAATTGGCGAGTTCATAGTGCCCGGCAATCGCTGGATTGGGCAGGAAGACATTCGGTTAGCTTTCCAGGAGTACTCAGCCGCCTACGAAGTCATCGAGATTCAGGTGCTGCAGGTGATCCGAGAAGGCGAGAGGGCTGTGGTAGAGTGGCGCTGGAGCGACCGGGAGCGAGCCACGGGCAACACCTCCCAGGTCGAAGACGCAATCATCATCGAAATGCTGGGCGGACGCATTACCCGCTGGCGTGAGTATATGGACGATGGCGCCCTGTAGGTTTTTCTCGGGAGGCTTGCGTTGAGCCCCCCGGTTGAAGACTTTTGGGATGAGCTAAGAGCCCCCACACGCGTTTTTTGAGCGCACCGAGGAGCCGTCTTCTCCGCAGGGCTCTCGCTCGTTTGTTGAACAATCTGCTGAAGATATGTTGCAATTCGGACGCAATATTTGTGGCGATCTAACGGCTGCGAGTCAGCGCGAGTGGCTCGTCACCAACGGC
>DATNQE010000249.1:0-4157 GCA_036702895.1 Trichocoleus sp.
TGGGGATCGTAATTATCAGTTTTGTTGTCAAAGTTGCTAGTCATAATAACCTCAAAAGGAAAGCAGTGTTTCGAGTTTTTGAATTAGGTTTTTTAAAAATGCTGGCCGAAGAAAAATGCTTCAGCTCAGCCGCTTAATCTCAGAGTAACCCGGCAACCTTGAACCTTAACCCCTCCCCCGGCAGAGTTGATCCCCAGTATTTAGAGATAGGTTGCTCTCCTTCCAATGGCGCTGTGAGCTGCGAAAATTGGCTGTAATAAACAGCCTGCTGACAAAGTCGGGGGTTGTGGCAAAGGGCTGTTGCACCCCTTAAAGCACCAAAAACGAGAGCCCGTTGCTTGAAGAAGCAGCGGGCTCTCGCCAAACTAAACTAACTGTAGTGCTCAGGGTTAGCTGGCGACAACTTCAGCAACTGCGGGGTAAACGCTGACTTTTTTACCCGTTTTGCCCCTGCGCTCAAAGGTGACAACGCCGTCGATTAGCGCAAAGAGGGTATCATCGCCGCCCCGACCTACGTTGTTACCAGGGTGCAGCTTGGTGCCTCGCTGACGCACCAAAATATTGCCTGCGCGCACTACCTGACCACCGTACTTTTTCACGCCCAGCCGCTTAGCGTTTGAGTCGCGGCCGTTCCGTGTACTTCCTGTCCCTTTCTTGTGAGCCATGTCGCCTCCCTTTTAAGTACCTAAAATCCGCAGCTCTCTCTATGCACTGCTGGGCTAGTTTTTGCTGTCGCTAACAGCTCAAACGCCAACAGCTGAAAGCCTAAACTCTACTCCTCAGCGTCGCTGTCGGCTGAAGCTGCCGCTGGGGCTTGCTCGGCCACTGCGCTAGCAAGCGCTTTGCCGTTCAGGCTGATGGAATCTACCATCAAACGGGTCAGCTCCGAACGGTGACCCCGCTTCTTGCGAGTCTTCTTCTTGGGCTTCATTTTGTAGACGAGCACCTTACGTCCCCGCAGGTGACGCATCACCGTACCGGTAACGGTTGCGCCCTCAACAACAGGCTGGCCCACGTGAGCTTCACCGTCGTTGCTGACAAATAGAACGCGGTCAATCGTGACTTGCTCATCTTCGCCCACTGCCAGGCGATCGATATCATAGAAGCGTCCCGGCTCTACTCGGATTTGCTTGCCGCCGGTTTCAATAATTGCGTAAGTCATTGTTTCCTCAATAGGTGCCGTACAGGTAGCCGTGCGATCGCTCTGGTTCTAGAGCTGTCACAGCACTTTGAAACCTGATCCGAGCAAAATAAACAGCCAATTACCCATGATGCCCGAAAAATCTCAGCCGTGTCAAGGAAAAACCATTGCCTTTTGCAGTCCCTAGGTGCGCCATGGGCTAAGCACTATAGGCTAGCTGCCTGGTTCAAATTCTAAGCTCAGTGGAAATTTGCGCGAATTTATCCTGAATACGGCGGGGAGCGCTGTCAAAAGGGGTTAACAGGTCCTCCCAAGGGAGGGGGAAACATATGTGCAGGGAGAAGAGAACATGGCCGATGTGTGCGTGTTGGCAGCTCAAGCACTGGCAGAGTGCTTAACAGAGTCCCCAAAACTCCTAAATCAAGTCGAGCCAGCACCGATAGTAGCCACACAGTCCCAAAGTGACCGCCCTATCCCAGCCAGCGCAGCAGCCCCTACACCGCCCGCTGTGACACCGCAAGCCCCCCTACCCAGTAGAGCTGCCTGTGAAACGCTTCAGGTGCCTTTGCGGCAGATTCATCAGTGTGCTTTCCAAAGCAATCGCCCGGTCTCGTCCACACCCGTCTCCGCAGCAGCTTCCATGCAAGCCGCAGCAGAGATGGGGACTGCCGCCAGTGCTGCTCCAGCCGATGCCGGTGGTTTGCAGCCTCTAGTGCCGATGCTGCCGCGCTTTAGCCGACCGTCTGCTCCGGCCCATACGGTCGTTGCCGTCGGTCAAGGCAGCCTCTGGGGGCCGCGACCGCAAAACGGCAGCCAGCTCTATAGTCAACGCCTCGCCGCCCTGCGGGCCGGTCAGCTGTTTACTCGCATTGCGCCCAGCGCGTTTCGAGAGCAGTGGCAGGCCGCTACAGATCAGCCAACTCACCAGCAATGGCAGGCGCTTCTGCGCCAAGAAGCACGGGCTTTGGCGGCAGGCCAAGGCACCAACCGCCTGACCGTGGTGGTGGGCGACTCGCTCAGCCTGTGGCTACCATCAGAGGCGCTGCCCAGAAATCGGTTTTGGCTCAACCAGAGCATTTCCGGGGAGACGACCGGACAAATTTTGCAGCGGCTTTCCAGCTTTGCTGACACCCGCCCCGACACAATTTACGTTATGGCCGGGGTAAACGATATCAAAAACGGCACGACTAATCGGGATCTGGTCAACAATGTGCAGCTGATTGTGCAGCGCCTGCAGCAGCAGCATCCCCAAGCGAGGATTGTAGTGCACTCAATTTTGCCGACCCGATTGCCTAATATTCCTTCAGCTCGGGTGCGCTTGGTGAACCAGATTATCGCCCACGCAGTGCAGCAGCAGGGGGCAGAATTTGTAGATTTGCAGCCTCAGTTCGCCGATGAGCGGGGCGACTTGAATCCGCAGCTCACGACCGATGGGGTCCATCTCAACCCCGACGGCTACCGCATCTGGCAAACAACCATGGTCTCTATCTAACACAGCCGTCTAACAACGCCGTTTCTAGCTCAATCATTCTTGCCCAAAGCGTTTATCGAAACGGGTAACACCTCATTTCTAGCAGCCGCCTCGTTATGGGGGCAAATCGCTATGCTGAAAGGGCTGGCAGCGGATTAGGCCATGACTGGGGCGACGCTAGATCGAGAGGCAGTGCTTAGAGATATTCGCAGCGGCCTGCGGCCAGGGCAGCAGGCCTTGGCCGACTGGACGGGCGGGCCTCTGGCGGTTTCAGCCGTACCAGGGTCGGGCAAGTCCACCGGCATGGCAGCCGCTGCGGCGATTGCGATCGCGCGTCACCGTCTCCACGCCAACCGTCAGCTGGTGCTGGTCACCTTTACCCGTTCGGCAGCCGCTAACCTCAAGGCTAAGGTGCGGCGGCACTTAAGAGAATTAGCTCTGCCGCTCAATAGCTTTGTGGTTTACACGCTGCACGGGCTGGCCTTGACGATCGCTACTCGCAACCCCGAACTCTCGAACCTCAGCCTGGAGACTTTGAACCTGATTTCTCCGCTGCAGAGTAATCGGCTCATACGCACCTGTGTGGAGCAGTGGATTGTGACTAATCCAAATGCCTATCAGCGGCTAATCGAGGGGCGGCAGTTTGATGGGGAGGAGACCGAGCGGCTGCGGCGGCAGTCGGTGCTGCGGACTGAAGTTTTGCCCGACTTGGCGCTGACGGCAATTCGAGAAGCCAAAAGCTCTGGGGTGATTCCAGAGGCGCTAGGCGAAATGGCGCAGTCCTTCACCCAGCGGCTGCCGGGGGATGTCGAGGACTATGAGGTGCTTGCGATCGCAGCGGGCCTCTACCAGAGCTACCAAGATCTGCTTCAGCAGCGGGGGCTAATCGACTACGACGACATGATTTTGGCAGCGCTGCGGACGCTGAGAGATGACCAAACGCGGCAGTTTTGGCAGGAGCGCATTTTTGCTGTATTTGAGGACGAAGCCCAGGACTCTTCGCCGCTGCAGACCGACTTACTAACGCTGCTGGCCGCAGTCCCAGATAGCCAAAACCAGGACCTGTCTTCCAATCTGGTGCGGGTGGGTGATCCCAATCAGGCCATTAACTCCACGTTTACCCCAGCTGATCCAGTCTTTTTCAACCAGTTTTGCGATCGCTGCCAACGGCAGGCGCGGCTGGTGACGATGGACCAGGCCGGGCGCAGCACCCAAATTATCATGGATGCGGCCAACTACCTGCTGCGCTGGGTCAATCAGGCCGATGTTGCCGGCCCGGAGACGCCGTTTCGAGAGCAGGCCATTTCGCCTGTCGCCTGGGATGATCCCCAGGCGGATGCCAACCCCAATCCCTTAGGGGCAGGCCTGGAGATGCACACCCCCGGCGATATTACCGACTCGGTGCGGCTAATGGCTCAGCGGGTCGTCGATCTGGCGCGGCAACAGCCGGAGCTGAGCTTTGCCATCCTGGTGCGCGACGGTCGCCAGGGGCTGTTTGTGGGCAACCTGCTGCGCCAGCCGGAAGCACTGGGCGTGGATCTGTCT
>DATNQE010000266.1:0-5690 GCA_036702895.1 Trichocoleus sp.
GACGAGCGCAGCAAGATTATTCGCCTCATGGGCTTACCCTGCTGCAGGTACTATCTCCTTAATTAATTCCTGTCAACCTGCGGAATGTCGGGAAACCTCTATTTGCTGGAGAATTAAGTAACTTAAGCAAGCTCCTCCCTATAACTACTCGTAGCCATAGGGAGGAGCTTTAGCCTGTAATGAAATTCAGCATCAAAGGAAATTAATACAGTTCGTACTTCATGAGTTGGCAGGGCAGGGAACCGTTGTAGACGGGAAAGCGCTGGGAAGACTTGAGCCCAATGGTGCTAGCGAGTTCTTTGTTGCCGCTTAGGACATAAGCCGTCCAGCCTTTGAAGCGCTGCTTAAGGATGTTCCCCAACAGTTTGTAGAAACTGCCCAAGTCTTCGTCTCTGCCCAGGCGTTCGCCGTAGGGCGGGTTGCACAGCAGCACACCGTGATCGGCAGGAGCTTCGATCTCTGCCAGTTCAGAAACCCAGAACTTGACGACATGGCCGGTGCCAGAGTTGAGGGCATTGGCGCGGGCCTGACGAATGACTTCGGGGTTGCGATCGCACCCCACAATCACCCCCTCCAGCTCGTCACGCTGGCTCTCCTCCGCTTCTTGCAGCATGCCGTCCCACAGATCGTCGTCGAAATCGAGCCAGGTCTCAAAGCCAAACTGCTCTCGAAACAAACCGGGGGCAATGTTGAGCGCCTTTAAGCTAGCTTCCAGAGGCAGCGTACCAGAGCCACAGAGCGGATCGATAAAGGGCATCTCCGGCTGCCAGCCCGTCAGCTCGATCAGCGCCGCTGCTAGCGATTCTTTGAGTGGGGCTGCGCCTACCGCAGGACGATACCCCCGACGGTGCAGGCTACTGCCAGAGCTATCCAGGCTCACCGTGCAAAGGTCGCGCTCCAGATGGACGTTAATGCGCACGTCTGGCTGCTCGGTATCGACACTAGAGCGTTCTCCAAAGGCTGCCTGCTGCTGATCGACAATGGCATTTTTGACCTGGAGAGCCGTGAAGTGAGTGTGGTTGAGCTGGCGACTCTTGCCCGTTGCCGTTACGGCCAGCGTGTGGCTCGGCGTCAGGTAAGTTGACCAGTCAATGGCGCTGATGCCTCGGTAGAGATCCTCAGCGGTCTGACACGAAAATTCACCCAACTTTACCAAAACTCGAAAAGGCAGTCTGGCCCAAAGATTCACCCGATAAAGCAGCGCCTGGTCGCCTGTGAAGTTCACTCCACAAAAGCCAGGCTCGACCGCTACTGCCCCTAGAGCCTCTAACTCCTGTGCAGCAAGGCTTTCCAAGCCGCGAGCCACTGTCGCGAAATACTCATTTGCCATGGAAAAATACGTCAGGGAACACTTCTCTATTTAAGCCCCATGAAGGAATTGTCATGGGGGAGACCTTTGTTGAGGTCGGCAGGGTAATAATAAGGTTGAAGACCTTTTTTCGAGCTTTTTGGGGGGCTTCTTTGGGAGCTTCTTGGGGCCTCTCTTGGAGTCTGCCGCTAGGCATTTTCTAGAGTGCGCTCAATGCTTACCAAAGAACGCTTCAAGGAAAGCTCACCAGAGTTCTCCCTAAGGGTGAATTAACCTGCCCTCCGTCAGGAGATAGGTTAAAGCTGAATCCCTCCTAATTGTCGCGTTCAAGAGGAAAAAACTATAACCAAGCAACACTTACTCAACCGTCAAATTAAAGTTCCTCAAGTGCTGTTAATCGACCACGAAAACCAAAATCGGGGTTTGATCAACACGCGCGAGGCGCTTCAGATTGCTGAGGAAGTTGGACTTGACTTAGTCGTGGTCTCTGAGGGCAAAGATGTCCCAGTGGCCAAAATTCTGGACTATGGCAAGTTCCAGTATCAACAAAATAAACGCCAGCGCCAGAGTTCCAAGCCCACAGTTAAGGAAGTTAAGCTGCGCCCCAACGTTGGGGAATCCGATTACAAGTTGCGGATTGACAGAGCTGTCCAGTGGTTGGGCAAGGGTGACTCGGTAAAATTCATGATCAACCTGCGGGGCCGGGAACACCAGCACCGCGAGCGCGCTGCCGAACTGCTAGACCGTGTGATTACCGATCTGGGAGATGCCGGTAAGGTACAGTCCCTTGATAAGCGATCGCTGATTGCGCTAGTGACGCCAGGTTAAGAGTAGGGCAGAAGGAGAAAGGCAGAAAGACGGGATTTTCCCTCCTGCTCTCTGCCCCCTGCCTTCTGCCTTCCCTAGAGCTGGCCGAAACCTTTTTTCTTCTTCTGTTTCTTCTGCTTTTTACTCTGGCCGCCAGGAGCTCGGAAGCCGGGTTGAGGGCCGCCCATACCGCCCATGCCGGGAAAGCCGCCACCCCCCATGCCGGGAAAGCCACCACCGCCCATACCGGGGAAGCCGCCGCCCATGCCAGGGAAGCCCATTTGACCTGAGCCCATCTGCTGCATGAGCGATCGCATTTTCTGGAAATCGCTTACCAGCTTGCTCACGTCTTTCTCGCCGTGGCCTGAACCTTTGGCAATGCGACGACGTCGGCCGGGGGAGCTAGAGAGCAGTTCGGGGTTTTTGCGCTCCTCGCGGGTCATGGAGTTAATCATCGACTCTACCCGCTTGAGCTGAGTCTCGCCCTGCTCCAGCATTTCGCTGGAGATCTTATTGCCCATGCCGGGAATCAGCTTCATGATGCCCCCCAGCGACCCCATGCTCTTCATCAAGCGGGTCTGCTTGAGAAAGTCGTCGAAGTCAAACTTGGCCTGGAGGATCTTCTCCTGCAGTTTTTCAGCATCGGCAATATCAACCGATTCCTGGGCTTTTTCCACCAGAGTCAGCACGTCACCCATACCGAGAATGCGCGAGGCCATCCGGTCGGGGTAGAAGGGCTGGAGCGCCTCTACTTTTTCGCCCACGCCGACAAACTTGATCGGCTTGCCGGAAATTTGGCGCACTGAGAGGGCCGCGCCCCCACGCGAGTCGCCGTCCATCTTGGTCAAAATGGCTCCGGTGATGCCGATCTCGTCATGGAAGGTGCGGGTCAGGTTGGCGGCTTCCTGGCCCGTCATGGCGTCAACCACCAGCAGCACTTCGTCGGGTTCAATGACCTGCTTGATGTTGGCCAGTTCCGCCATCATCGCTGGGTCGATTTGCAGACGGCCCGCCGTGTCCACAATCACGGTATCAACGCCTGCTTCTTTAGCCTTGGCAATGCCCTGACGGGCAATCTCGACCGGGTCGGCATCGGCCCCCATCTCAAACACGGGGACATCGATCTGCTTACCCAGGGTTACCAGCTGATCGATAGCGGCGGGTCGATATACGTCGGTTGCCACCAGCATGGCGCTGCGGTCCTGCTTGCGCAGGTGCAGCGCCAGCTTGGCCGAGGCTGTGGTTTTACCCGTACCCTGCAAGCCCGCCATCAGCACCACAGTCGGCTTTTCGGGAGCATCAGCCAGGGGCTCGTTGGTATCCCCCATGACCTTAACTAGCTCGTCGTTGACGATTTTGATGAATTGCTGGGCCGGGTTAACCCCCGCGATCACGTCCGCCCCCAGTGCTTTCTCCTGAACGTCGTTGACAAAGTCTTTGACGACCTGGAGGTTGACGTCGGCCTCCAGCAGGGCGCGCCGGACTTCCCGCAGCGCCTCCTGGACATTAGATTCGCTGATTTTGTCCTGGCCGCGAAGCTTTTTCCAGGCCGACTCAAACCGCTCAGACAGGGCTTCAAACATGGGTCAAAAGGAGTGACTGCGTAATATGGAGCTGCCGAAGGAGAAAAAATCCGTATGCTAGGCTCGAATAATCTATTGTAGAGGGTTTAGCTCAGTTCTCTGGTCGGTTCTCCAGATAGGAACCCAACTAAGAGATCTGGTTGACGAATCCTCAAAAGCGTTGGCACACGGATTCAGGGGCTACCGCCACGCTGACTTGAACAAAACTGTCCTGGTTCAGGATGTATAGCAGCAAGGTAACTCTCTGCTGAGTTCTGGCTTAACTAGGAGAATGCTGCTGCTCAAAGAGGCTTTTCTCTAGAGGAGTCTTTTCTACAGAGAGGCTCTAAAGGTCAAAAAGCGACGAAATGACCAACAACCGTCCTGTAGGAAGCATCAAGGGGTGGTGACTATCTATGGTGCAAACTTTTCCTGATGGGTCTGACATCTACGAAGCTGTTGAGGCAGCGAATCATGAGCAGACGGCATTGACGTTAGCGCTGCCAGAGCTTTCGGAAACCGCTTTAGCAGCAGACTGGCTGGCCCTGATTGAGCAGCACAGCCAGCTTGCGATCGCACTCCTAGAACTCAACGCCGACCCGAGCCGTCGTGAACCGCTCTACTCAGTGCGCTTTGCCACCGCCGTCTTTGAGCGCTTGTTAGCGGGCCAATCAAACGCCGCAGCTGATCGAGCATCGTTACTCAAGCATTTGCCCGACTCGGCTTCCCTCCAGCAGCGGCTGCGGCTGCTCATCTTAAACGACATTTTGCAACGCTGTTACGGGGCCACAGCGGGTATTGATGAACGCCTGCTGCAAGAACCCATCCTGGTGATGCTGCCCGGCAGTGAAGCCGCCCCGACTCGCTACCTGGAACTGCGCCTGGTCAGCTCCGCGCCCCTAGTTCATGCCGTGAGCGACGTTTTGCAAAGGCGGCTAGCAGCCTGCTGGCAGGACCTGCCCACGACTCAGACGGTGATGGCCCAGCTGCTAGCCGAAAATTCGCCCCTGGCCCAGTTGCGGGAGGGGTTAACCCCTTCAGACTGCCAGATTAAAGGCCACGTTTTGCTGGAGGGGCAGGAGGTTACTGAGCGCGAGCTTGCCAGTACCCTGATGCAGCTTTTGGTGAGCCGCGAGTCGGTGCTAGAGCCGCAGAAGTTTGGCCGGGCCAATGCGCTAATGAAGCAGCTCTTTGGGGCCGATAGCAGCCTCATTTTGAGCGCCGAAAATAGCCATGTGAAGCTTTTTACCGGGCTCGATCAGCCGGAGTGGGAAGTGCAGACCTATCCTATGCAGATGCTGCAGTCATCCTTCTTTGAAAAGGCCAATCAGGTGCTCAACATTGCTGATCTGAGCCTGAGCTGCAGCACTGAGTTTGAGCAGGACATCCTGGCAGCCGGAGTGCGATCGCTTCTCATCATTCCGCTGGTGGCTAAGTCCACCACCTTTAGCAGTGAGTCTCGCCATCTGCTGGGTCTGGTCGGCCTTACGAGTAAGCGCCCCTATGCCTTCACGGAGGCTGACTGCGGCCAAGCCACGCGGCTGATCCCGGCTCTTACAGCCGCCCTGCGCCACACCGTGCAGGATCGCTTCACCAACATCCACAGCTCGGTACGCTGGCGCTTTGAGCAGGAAGCCGAGCGCCGCAGTTGGGGCCTACCGCCAGAGCCCATTGTTTTTGAAAACGTTTATCCGCTCTACGGCATCTCGGATGTGCGAGGCTCATCGGAGGAGCGCAACCGAGCCATTCAGACCGATTTACTCAGCCAGTTTCGGCTGGCTCAGGCCGTAATGGAGGCGGTCTGTACTGGCGGCAGCAATGCCTTTGCTCAGCAGTTTCGCCTCGACCTGGCTGAGCACATTGAGGCGCTGACGATTGGAATTACAGTCGAGGCAGAAGTAACGCTGCTGCGCTATTTGCAGGAGACGCTGGAGGTTAATTTCGATTTCTTTGCCACCTGCAGCCCGGCTGCCGCCCAAGCCGTTACCGCTTACCGCAACGCTCTCAACCCA
>DATNQE010000512.1:0-2195 GCA_036702895.1 Trichocoleus sp.
TCCAGGGTATTTACCTGGGCCATAATGCAGCCCTGGCTCATGCCTTTGGAGAGGATGGGCCTTTTTGGGGACGGCACTACCTGTTCTGGCATCACGGTAGGCCGCTGACTCTGATTTACGAAGTCTTCTCACCTTATCTGACGCGCTATTTGGGGCCGATGCAAATTGAACCAGCATCTGAATCTTCTCAACCAGCAATTTCCTAGCCCGGTCGCTTAATCCTAAAAATTCTGATGGATTGGAAAGGTTAAAAGCATGCACTGTCACTGCGGGCTCACGCACAGCCCCAGGGGCGTGCAGGAAAAGCGAAGCTCTGCCTTTGGGCTATCGTTATCCCTGTAAATAGCTACTTGGCAAAACTTGTCGTGCTTTGTTGCGCCGCTGGGGCTGCAGAAGCGCTCCCGCTTGTGAAAGGCAATGACGTTGTTATAGCAGTAGATTGATTAGGTCACGGGGTGCAGGGGTTTCGCCCTTGGCTGGGGGCGAAGCCCCCACATGCCCCATTCCTCTAAAATGTCGTAACTAACTTGAGGCAGGTTGTAACGACTCATCCTAGGGTTACCGCGCCACTAGTTCCAGTCGGCTTCATGGGGATATTTGGGCTGATCTAGCGGATGAGCACCCGAAGAAAAACGGTTTAGATGGGCAGCGCTCTCCTCAACCCAAATCTGAGTTCTCAGCGGGCCGTAGCGCTGACGCAAAGCCGCCTCTACTTGCTCCCCAATGGCTTCAGCAGCGCCCATAAACTCAGGATGAAGGGCTAAATGCAGCTCAATCCACACTTGGCGGCCTACTAAGCCTCTGGAGCGAATGCGCACGCAGTGGATTACCCCTTCCACCTGGGTCACGGTGTGGGCAATAGCCTCTGGAGCAATGGCTGTGGGCTGGAGCAGCATTGGCAGTTGCGCGTTGAGGGTGCGCCACAAGCTGCGAGGCAACAAGCAGAGCAGCGCTACGGCAAACAGAGGGTCAAGCCAATGTTGGTCTTGCCAAATGGCCAGCAGCGCCGCGATCATAGCCAGGCTAAGCCAGGCATCTTGCAAGAAATGCTGAGTATTTAGGCGCAAGGCCAAACTGTTAAGAGTGCGAGCCTGGTAGCCCGAGTATACGCCCAACGCCACGGTCAGGATGACCATCGCTGCAGTGAACTGTAAAATTTGCGGTTCCAGGTTGACGGGCAAGTCTGAGCTGCTGTCCGTAAGCAAGCCGTACAGCTGGCGCAGAGCAACCCACAGCAGGCTTACTCCAGTAAAACCTAGGAAGCCTGTTAGCATCAGCGCCATGCCGACCTCCAAACGGCCATGGCCCCAGATTTCTCGCCCCAGAGGACGGTAGGGAGATGCGATCGCAATCAAGCTCAACAACGTACTAAAACCGTCCACCAGCGTGTGCAGCGACTCCGCCAGCAGCGTTAACGACTGACTGGCCCACCCAGCGCTAGCCTCCACAGTCAGCGTTAGCAGCACGGCCCAAAGCGTGGTCAGCAGCAGCCGATAGGTAATCTGGCGTTGTTGATCGCTCACATTCATCGGGGAAGGGGTATGGAGCGGGAAGAACCGGTTTAAATGCGCCTACAGACGCTCAAGTCTACCCTCGATGGGCCAAATTGTCCCCAGTTGTCCCAATCCCTTCTCGGAATCTAAGCCCCAAATCTAGGGATAATGGAGAGCGGCAACGGCTTTTAGCGGGGAAGCATAGCCATGACAGCCGACATTCGACTGCTGGTACTCGATATTGACGGCACCATCGCCGGTCACTCCAACCAAATTACTAAGCGGGTTTTAGACCGCATTCGTGAGGTTCAGGCAAAAGGCATTCAGGTCGCGATTGCCACCGGGCGCATGTACCGATCTGCCCTCCGATTCCACGCCCAAGTTGGCTCTACCCTACCCTTAATGGCCTATCAGGGCGCTTTCATCAAAGACCCGCGCACCCAGCGCCTGTTGCGACACAGCCCGCTGCCCCGCAACCTAGCCATGGAAATCCTCACCTACCTGGCTCCTCTAGAATCTCAGGAGGCGCTTTCTATCCATCTCTACATCGACGACGTTCTGCACGTGCGGGCTGTTGTCGAAGACACGATTGCCTATGCCGAGCGATCCGGCGTTGAGCCCCTAGCAGCTGGAGACCTGTACCAGCTCCTCCAGCAAAACAGCGATCTAGACACGACTAAACTCCTGGCCCTCAGCGCCGAC
>DATNQE010000272.1:0-2014 GCA_036702895.1 Trichocoleus sp.
GGCATCTTTCATAGTGATGCGTTGCTGTCGATGTACCGTTTCGGGTACACCGAAGAGTGCTTTTTCGACTATACGTTCAACCCGATTCAGGGGCAGGCAGGGGTCGTTGACGGGATCTTAAACATTGTCAGCGAGACCACGTATCGGGTGCTCAATGACCGCCGCGCCCGGCTGCTGCGGGAGGTGGCCTCTAAAACCGGAACGGCGAAGACAGTCACAGAAGCCTGTGCGTTAACAGCAGAGGTGCTTAGATCCAATTCTGCCGACATTCCCTTCGCACTCCTCTATTTAATCGCTCCAGATGGCAAACAGGCTTACCTCTGCGAAAGCTCTCAATTTGCTCCAGACAGCCCTATCGCACCCAGATGCGTGAGTCTTGATGCCGCTGATGGCAGCACCGGCTGGCCGATTGCCCAGGTTGCTCAGACTGCTCAACCCCAAATTGTCAGCGATCTGGTAGAACGCTTTGGGGAACTTCCCGGCAGCCCTTGGCCAGAGCCGCCGGAGGAGGCGATGGTGCTGCCCATTGCAGGAGCTGGGCAAGGTAAAGTGTCTGCGGTGCTGGTGGCGGTAGCGAGTCCACGCCGCAGGCTAGACGATACCTACTGCGACTTTTTAGAGCAGATTACTAGACAGATTGCCACCACCATCACGAACGCTCGTTCCTATGAGGAAGAGCGGCGGCGAGCAGAGGATCTTGCCGAGCTGGACCGGGCAAAGACGGTATTTTTCTCCAACGTAAGCCATGAGTTTCGCACGCCGCTGACGCTCATGCTCGGCCCTGTCGAAGAGGCTTTGCAGGCTACTCAGGACGCAGAGCAGCGCGAACGCTTAGAGCTCGTTCATCGCAATACGCTGCGTCTGCAGAAGCTGGTCAATACGCTGCTGGATTTCTCTCGCATTGAGGCCGGGCGCATTGAGGCCGTGTATGAACCAACAGACCTGGCGCTCCTAACCAGTGAGTTAGTCAGCGTCTTTCGATCCGCGATTGAGCGGGCGGGCCTGCGTCTGCGGGTTGACTGCTCCCCCCTCCCTGAACCTGCGTATGTGGATCGGGAGATGTGGGAGAAGATCGTGCTGAACTTAGTCTCTAATGCGTTCAAATTCACGCTGGCAGGTGAGATTGCGGTCACTCTCCGGTCTAATGATGCTCAATTTGAGCTAGAGGTACAGGACAGCGGTATTGGCATTCCAGCCGATGAGTTGCCTCATATTTTTGAGCGCTTTCATCGGGTCAAGGGAGCAAGAGGCCGCAGCTACGAAGGATCTGGTATTGGCTTAGCGTTGGTGCACGAACTAGCTAGGCTCCACGGCGGTGCCGTTGAGGTGAGCAGCACCGTCGGAAAGGGGACCTGCTTTAAGGTATCGATTTCCCAAGGGTATGATCACCTGCCCAGCGATCGCATTGCTACAGCCCGCACTTTGGCCTCTACTGCAACCGGAGCGGCCCCCTATGTTGAGGAAGTGCTTCGATGGCTGCCTGAGGACGAAGCTGGCGGCGTTGCCAGGAAACAAGAAGAGGTTCGCACAGTAGAGGCGCTGGAACTTACGAGCACCTCTGCTTCTCCTACCACCCGTCGCTCTGGTTCTCCTTCTGCTCGCATTCTCCTAGCCGATGACAATGCCGACATGCGGGACTATCTCAAGCGGCTCTTGGGTCAGCAGTATGCGGTAACGGCTGTGGCAGATGGGGAGGCAGCGCTGGCGGCTATCCACCAACAGGTTCCTGATCTGCTGCTAACCGATGTGATGATGCCAGGGCTTGATGGATTTGAGCTTTTGAAGTCCCTCCGTGGCGATCCCACCACTCAAGATCTTCCCGTCATTTTGTTGTCAGCCCGAGCCGGTGAAGAAGCACGGATTGAGGGCTTGGCGGCTGGGGCCGACGACTATTTGACAAAGCCTTTTTCTGCCCGTGAGCTGCTCGCTCGAGTCGAGGCCAGTCTTAAGCTGGTGCGCCTGCGCCAGGAAGCGAACAAGGCGCTTCAGCTCAGCCAGGAGCAATCTCGGCTGG
>DATNQE010000292.1:0-2835 GCA_036702895.1 Trichocoleus sp.
CTCCCGTTCGACAGTTCACGAGTATCGCTGCACTCTAGCCAATTCCATGCACAAGACCCAAGACTTGCACGTTGTTGAAACCTGCCCTTTAATTAGCCCTGCACTGCTGCACCACGAGCTGCCGATTACGGAAGAGGCTGCCGCGATTGTTGCCGGAACTCGCGATCGCATTCGCAACATTCTCTACAACGAAGATCGCCGACTGCTGGTTATCGTTGGCCCCTGCTCCGTCCACGACGTAGATGCCGCCTACGAGTATGGCCAAAAGCTCTCAGTGCTGCGCCACGAACTCTCGGGACAGCTGGAAATTGTCATGCGGGTGTACTTTGAGAAGCCCCGCACCAATATTGGCTGGAAGGGCCTGATCAACGACCCCCACCTCGACGGCAGCTACGACATCAACACCGGCCTGCGCTTGGCCCGTCGCCTCCTTCTCGATCTGGCTCATTTGGGCCTGCCCGCTGCTACCGAACTGCTCGACCCCATTACCCCGCAGTACATTGCCGATGTGATTTCGTGGACGGCCATTGGCGCCCGCACCACCGAGAGCCAGACCCACCGTGAAATGGCCTCTGGGCTGTCGATGCCCATCGGCTTTAAGAACAACACCGACGGTAGCCTGCAGGCAGCCACCAACGCCATGCTGGCCGCCAGCCGTCCGCATCATTTTCTGGGCATCAACCACCACGGCTTAGCCAGCATCGTTGCCACCACGGGCAACCCCGACTGTCACCTGGTGCTGCGCGGCGGCAAGAGCGGCCCCAACTACGACGCTGCTAACGTTGAGCAGGCAGCGGCAGAGCTGGCCAAGCTCAATATCAACCCCCGTGTGATGGTCGATTGCAGCCACGCTAACGCCAATAAAGACCACATGCAGCAGGTGCCCGTGATGGAGAACCTGGCTGAGCAAATGCGTAACGGCTCCAAGCACATCCTGGGCGTGATGATCGAGAGCCACCTGAAAGCGGGCAGTCAGCCCATTCCGCAAAAGCTTTGCGACCTCGTCTACGGCCAGAGCATCACCGATCCCTGTGTGGACTTCGAGACCACAGCCAAAATGCTGCGCACCCTAGCCGGGGCCGTCGAGCCGATGATGCAGGCAGCGACAAAGTAGGGTTTAGGGTCTAAAGAGTTTGGGGTTTAAGGTGCAGGGGACCAGGGAAGGCGTAGGGTCCGAACTGGGGAAATAAAACTGAAGGTGAGATTGAGGCTTCAAAGCAACCCCATTCTTACCCTCTGCACCTTGTACCTTATGCCCTGTACCCCGTTCCCACCCTCTTTACTGCCTAGACACACCCGCTATTAAATACGAGTTATACAAGTTCTGAAACAAGATATAAAACATCGGCCCTAGGGCCAGGTGAGGTCTCAAAAAGGTGAGGCAGAACCAGATGGCAAACACTGTGTTCTTCTGGCCTAGAGACTGGCTGGTTTCTTGAGCCAGTGTAGAGCCGCCTAACCAGCGGCCCAGGCCAAAGTTGAGAACGCAGAGGACTAGGGCGACCAGGGCCATTTCAACCAGCATGCGAGGGCTGCCCGATTCGTGGCGGATAAAATGGCTGGCTTTAGCAGCGGCTAGATACAGGGCTATTAGCCAAAGATAGAAGGATAGGGGCTTGAGCCTGCTGAGCTGATGGGTGAGCCGCGGAGCACCCTGCTGCAGGAGCTGGGAGAGCACCAGAGGTCCGGCAATGACGACCATCGTCGCGTTGAGAATTTGCCCGAGGGAGGCATTGCTGCTGCTCAGCAGCGGCATCAGCAGCGGAATGGCAATCGCCATTAACCCGTTGGTGAGCAGCACCGCCGTGGTGACGTAGTCTACCTGCCCTCGAAGAAATTGGGTGACGACCGGGGCCGCAGTGGCCGTGGGCGTGACGGCTAGCAGAAAGGCAATCAGCCCCAGATCTGGACTGATGAGGCGGAAGAGCGCGAAGGTTGCGATCGCAATTCCCCCCATAGCGCCCAGCAGTTGCCACAGGCGCGGGTGCAGCAGCATGTTGCCAGAAACACGGCACCCCAGCAGCGACAGAAACAGCATCGCCATCAGGGTATAGCGCACTAAAAAGGTGTAGGCGTGGCCCTGCTCAAAGACAATGCCTGCGGCCAGGCTGACGTACAAAAGGTAAGAGCGCAGAGAAAAACGTCGCATAGATTCAAGGTGTATAGCAATCGCCAATTTGATTAGGACATTCCACCAGAAATAGTCGTAAGGCGATTGCGCGTCAGGTCGCCGTCCCAGACGTAGCTATTACCAACAGCTCTCGTCCTAAGCGACCTGGCTAGAGCTATAGCACCCCCAATCTACGCTAACTGCTAAGCAGCTATAGCAGACGGATTGATTAGACACGGGGTGTAGGAGTGAAACCCCTGGCTGGGGGCGCGGCCCCCACACCTCCATTCCCTCAAATGTTCTAATCAACTGACACAAGTTATAGCGGTGAGGAGATCCTCCAACATAGGGGACAATAGCGAGAATCCCCAAAAGTAAGGAGCGTTTGCCCTATGAGTGAGTACGGCAGCTGGCAGGACTGGACCTTCACCGTGGGGTATGTCAGCTTCTTGGTGTTTATTGCCTATCAGGTGCTAAAGCCCAGAAACCCCGGCAGCTAGGGTTCCTCCCGCAAGGGGGGTTGGCCGGGGTGCTGCATGGCGTGTTGGGCTTTGAGCTCACCCAGTAGGCCCGACTCGACCATCAGCCGAGGCCAGACCAGCAGGAAGAACCCCATCCAGGCCAACAGCGGCAGGGCTACCAGCAGCGTTACCCACCAGCGCCCCAGCAGCAGCCAGCTGCCGCCGATGAGACCAAACCCCGTCAGCAGAATCGACCAGGGCTGG
>DATNQE010000298.1:0-5990 GCA_036702895.1 Trichocoleus sp.
TGTTGTAGAAGGGCTTAGGACCGGCAGCTTCGTTAGCTGCTGCTACGGCGCCAAAGAGAAAGTCGAAGTTGTCGATTTGCTTCACCGCGTCGTAACGAATGCCGTCGATGTGATACTCGTTAACCCAAAAGCGGATCACGTCATCAATGAACTTGCGGGCGGGAAAGATCTGTAGGTTCTCATCGAAATGGGCATAGTCAAACTCAGGGCCCCAGTTGTATTCTGGGTCGCTGGGATGGCGCCGGTACCAGTAGTTGTGGTCGATTTGAGTCAGGGGCGCTTCTGCATCAGTGTGGTTAAAAACGCAGTCTAGAATGACGCGAATGCCGCGCGCGTGGCACTCATCAATTAGCTGCTTGAGTTCGTAGCTAGGGCCGTAGTTAGACTCAGCGGCAAACAGGTGGCGAATCGCGTAGCCCCAGCTGTATTCGCCGGGGTTTTCGTTGACCGGCATCAGCTCAATGGCGTTGATCCCCAGGTCGCTGAGGTAGTCGAGTTTCTCAATGACGTGCTTGTACCGACCGCGAGGATTGGGGTCGTCTTCGCCGCCCGAGAAGTCGCCAATGTGCATCTCATAAATGATCAGTTCATGGTCAGCGGGCAGCGCCACATCGTCGTGCTTCCATTCGTAGGTATCGACTACGGGCTGACCGTTGCGAACGCGCATGATGCCGTTTTGGGTTTCGTCGTCTTTGACTGCGATCGCATAGGGGTCGGTAACATCAACCCACTGATCTTTCTTAAAGAAATAGCTTTGAGACTGCACCGCAAACTTGTACTGGTAGTCGCCATCTTCCAGGTCTACTTTGGTACGAAAGGTGCCGTCTTTGCCCTTCTCCATGTCGATGGGTTTCCAATCGGAAAAATCGCCCTTTAAAGCTGCCTGTTTGTTATAGGGAGCGAACAGAGTAAATTCAATGAGGCTCATGGTTCTAGCACTTGAGAGTGAAGGGCGGACGTTAAGAACTTGGAGTGTGAGAGGGCGTTCTCAACTGTTATTAATCGTCCTTGCTTTAACCGGCCTCAGCATCATTCCGGGGAAGTAGGGGTAGGGCATAAACCCAATGCAAAAAAAGTCCCCCCCAGATGGGAGGGACTTGAAGTGTGATAGCGCTAGAGCGGCATTAACTTGCCGCAATTTTCGAAGACGCTACAGGTTACTTAGCCACTTATTTAGCCACCAACACCAACGGCCAGGCTGCCTGCAACAGCAGAGAGAACTGCCGAGACAAGGGCGGTGCCAAAAATCCACCAGGCGGCGGCTTCAGCAGCCTTGCGCGTATCTTCCACCTGGCGCTGGGCCTGCAGCTTCATCTCGCGGATTCGCGCTTCCACCTGCTGCTCCAGCCGCTCCGCCTTGCGCAGAACGCTGCTGCGGGCATCTTCGATCTGATCTAGCACCCGGTTGGCGTCGGACTCAGAGATCGAGGGGTGAGAGCTGACAACGGCAACCAGCGTGTCGCGGTCAAAATCCGAGAGGCGCATCCGCAGCGCGTCAAAGCCCGCCTGAGGATCGTCAAACAGCTTGCGCACATCCCGCTGGATACCTTCGTAGTTGAGCTCGGGGCGCTCCAAGGAGTTGAGGTAGCGGCGAATGCGGCCAAGAATGCCCAGCACCACCGACTTCACCTGCTCCTGCACGCCGCGAATCTGCTCCATTACCTGATCGCGTACGCCCAGCACCCGATCCACGGTAGCTTCGGCTTCCTGAGGCGTCATGTCCTGGCGCTGAGACAAGAGCGCGACCAGGGTATCGCGGTCGATCATCGAGAGCCGCTCACCCAGCGCCCGAGCTCCCAGGCGGGGGTCGTTGAGCAACAGCTGCAGGTCGCGCTTAATACCGTCGGGATTGAGCGCTTCTTTGTCAGTGCTGCGCAGGTAGTCTTCCAGAGCCTGCTCAAAGGACAGGGCCTGGGACTGGGTGCGCAGAGCCAGCCGCTGCGGCGCCCGCACAATGCTGCGAATCGTGCCCTGGACCTGGTCAACTAGCTGGTTGGCCTCATCCTGGCTCAGATCCTGGCGCTGAGACAGCAGCTGCACCAGGGTATCGCGGTCCATACTCGCCAGGCGATCGCGAATAACGCTAGCCCCCAGCTTCGGATCGCGCATCAGAGTTTGCAGATCGCGCTTGATGCCCTCGGGGTTGAGCTCAGGCTTGCCGGTGTTGCGCAGGTAGTCTGCGATCGCACCTGTAGCCTGGTCGTACTGAGCTTTCGCCTGATCCGTTAGCGCCGACGGCATGTGGACCGTCTGGTGCCAGTTAGACTCTACCTGGTCGACAATTCGGTTGGCTTCATCGGGAGTCATGTCCTGGCGCTGGCTCATCAGCTGCACCAGGGTATCGCGATCAAAGCCAGACAGGCGACGGCGCAGGCGGCGAATGCCTTCGTCGGGCTCATTTAGCAGGGTTTGCAGATCGCGCTTAATCCCTTCGGGGTTGAGCTCGCTCTTACCCGTGTTGCGCAGGTAGTCCTGCACCGACTGCCATTGGTTGTCAACGCGGGCTCGAGCAGCCGCCTGAATGCCCTGGGCATCGGCCAGGTTTTGACCCATCACCCGCTCCATGCGGGCAGCCACCTGCTGGGCCTCGTCTTCGCCCAGGTCAGGGCGGCTGCGCAGAATCTGCACAAACAGCTCCCGGTTGAACTGGCCGTAGCGGTCCTGCAGATCGTCGGCGCTGGCGTCAGAGTCTTGCAGCAGTGCCTTGAAGGCATTTTCGCCCATGCTAGAGAGCAGCTCATCGCGAGGGGTAAACCGCAGGAAGGTGTAGACGCGCTCTTGGAGTTCCTTAGATGCCTCCAGGCGGGCCATTTGAGTAACTTCTTGCAGCACTTCCTGGCGCACCGACTCCAGCTCCAGAGAGGTGCGGCGCACTTCTTCAGGAGTCAGCAGACCGCGAGACTCGAGAATACGCACGAAATCGTTGCGGTTAATCTGCTCTAGCTCGCGACGCAGGGCGTTAGCATCGGCAGTAGCGTCGTAAATGACGGTGCGGAACTCAACCCGCAGCCGCTCAGGGCGCATTTGCCAAGGATAGGTGTTGAGCAGGTAGTTCTCGACATCCGCCTTGACTACGCTAAAGGGCGCTGGCTGCGAACCGGTAATCTGCTGGGTCACAGTGCCGGCCTGATCGCGCACCGACTTGAACTGCTCAATAACCTTTTGAATGTCCAAATCAGAGAGATCGGTGCGGCCCATGACCACACCCATGAGCGGGCTGAGGCTGCTCAGCATACTCATGCCCAGCATGGAACCCTGGTTAGAACCCTGGTTGCCCTGGTTGCCCTGCGGCTGGCCAGCCGGCCGCTGCCGACGGGTTTCCTCCAGCAGCTGATCAATCCGCGCGTTGAGCTTATCAGAGACCAGCTCTTCAGGACGGGCAGAGCGCAGGTAGTCCATCATCTGGGTGAGCGAGTCAGACTCAGGCAGCCGAGCTAACGACCGCTGCCAGCTGCGGTACAGCCGGTCGGCAATGCGGTTGACTTCCTGACGAGACAGGTCGGTGCGGCTGTCAACCAGTTTGACAAAGGTGTCACGGTTGATCTGGCTGAGCGTTTCGCGGTCAGCAATGTCGCCGAGCCGAGCATCTTCTACGATCCGCTCAAACTCAGACTCCAACCCCTCCACATCAATTTCGGGGGAGCGCACGCTGCTCAGGTAATCCTGCAGAGCATCGCGCAGGTTATCGGTGTCCATGCCGGAGGTCAGCTCCCGGCGCACAGCGGCCACAGCAGCTTCAGCAGTGGCAACTACCTGATTGCTGGCGGCCTTAGCGCCCATAGCGGCAGTAGCGGTACCCACCAGGGACTGAAAACCAGAGGTCGCCGTTTTGATAATCGAACCAATCAGCGAGCCCACCGTGGTGGAGCTGACCCAAAACAGCAGGCAGAAGTAGGTGCCCCAAATAACCAAACCGGTAATGGCACCCAGCAGAGCGCTGTTATAAAGGCTCAGCTTAATCGCCAGCAGGCAGGCGAAAAAGAGGGCCAGACTGACCGTAATCAGGGTCCAAATGCCAAAAGCGAAGCCAATTTTGCTGACTCCGCTACCGCTAGAACTATCGGAACTATCGGAACTATCTGAAGACGAGGAATGGCTAACCCAGGAAATTCCAGCCGCAACCGAGAGATTGGTGAGCAGCAGCTGAAAGCCAAATGTCAGCACAAGTCCGGAGAGCAACGCAATAAAAAACTGCGGCCCCGAGAAGATCATGGCAGCTTCTTCCGGGGTATCAACACCAGGACTACCAACTTGGGCTAACCACACGCCTAGGCTCTCTAGCGGCAGCAGCCCATTTCCATTTGCAATCATAATTCTTTTCCCTTAAACGTATTTCTTCGCTAGACCCCTCCAACAGGCATAGGGGGCGAGGCGGGCATCCCCAAGGTGGACAAAATCACCTGCTTCATTCAACCGTTTTCCTCTGCCCAAAGCATCTTTCCATCGAAATAAACCTTTTGATGTAAAGGCTTTTCACGGCAGAATTCGCTTCACAAACTCGGCTAAAAATCTGTCTCAAGGCCAGTACAGATCGGTCGCTGCTACGCTAAGCAGGCAACTTCAGCAGGCGCGCCTACACGCAGTTCAAATATTCATTGCGGCTCAACCCACACATCTCAATCGGAATGAAGCCGCACCTCAAGCTCAAGCGCATTTCCAGGCGCTGAGTGCTCTTTAGTCAATCTGAAGTTAATCTGACAATCTAGTTACAGCTTACTGATTACAGCTTAGTGAGCTTGGTGAATCTCTGAAGACAGCAGCAGAATCTCCTGCTGGGTCGCCGCTAGCTCTAACCGAGCGGCATCTAGCTGAGATTCTGCTCTCTCAAGCATTTGGGTGACTCGCCTCAATTCATTCTGGGTGCGCTTGAGGGAGTCATTGAGATGCTTATTCGTCGTGCTGTCAACGAAGGTCAGCGTAACGCCCAGCAGGTACCGTTGAGCATTGAAAACAGGCGCGATCGCAACATCAAAATACCTGATTACTCCACCAGTATCCCACTCAATATTTCTCAGGGTGATGGAGCAGCGACTACAGTAAAAGGGCTTCATTATGCTGTAGGCGTTGATCACATTGGCAAGCTCACTGTCTTGAAAAGAGCAGTTTTGCTCGCCGAGTGTTAGGCCAAACCAAAGCGTGGCCTGCTCATTAGCACTGACCAAATCACCAGTTATATTCACCAGAATTTGGGCAGTTGGGCTGCTCTCATAGGCGGTTTGCCAGAACAGGGTTTGAGTTTTTGAGGAATCGGGAAGTGAGGTCTTGCGCAGTCTAGAATTAATAGAAAGATAGTCCTCTAATTCCAGTTTTAGTTCCTTCTTATAAACCCGCTGGGGCAAATTGACCGGGGTAAAAATTGCCCTCCGCTGAGCTAGCGCCTCTGCCTTACCCAAAAACAGAAACCCTGTATTTCTAACGGCAAAGTGAAAGCGCGCCAAAATGCTGGTTTGAACTTCAGCGTTGCAGTAAATCAGGACATTGCGACACATCAGCAAATCAAGTTTCGACATGGGCGCATCTTGTGCCAGGTCGTGATGCCCAAACACCAGAACACGGCGAAGGGCTGGGCTAAAGACATAGCCCTCCTCTGTGGGCTCAAAATACTTTTGCAGCAAATCTGGCGGAACGCTCTTAACCTCAAATTCCCGATAAAACCCTTTGCGAGCCAGCGCCAGCGCATTTTCGTCGAGATCTGTAGCGTAGCCCTGCACTCGCTCCAGGCACGTTTCAAACCCCAGTTGCTCTGCCAACAAAATCAGCAGGCTATAAATCTCCTGCCCAGTCGCGCAGCCTGCGCTCCAAACTCGAATGGGTTCATCGGGCTGCTTGCTGGCAATAATCTTAGGAAGAATCTCCGTAGTCAGATACTCCCAGGCCTCCGAATCGCGAAAGAAGCTAGTGACGTTGATCAGAACGTCATTGAGCAGAGCAACGTGTTCCTTGGGATGGCTCTGTAAATACTGCAAATAGTTCTGATAGCTATGGATATT
>DATNQE010000299.1:0-8384 GCA_036702895.1 Trichocoleus sp.
TTTATCAATATAGCTAGCCTCAATCCTTTGTGTCAACCAGTAGAACAAAGAAAAATTCCGCAGCCCTAATCGCTTACCTAAAAAGGATTTGAAGGTTCTTGAGCCGAGCTGAGCTAGAAATTGAACCGAAAATTTTTTGAACAAGAGAGTTTTTCGCGTAAGTGCCTTGGGCTCTCCCAAGGTAGACCGGGCTGACTACGGTCCTGGCTAGCAGGTCGTCAGCACAACGCTGGGCGTAGAATATCTGAGGCATCTGTACCTAGCCTTATTAGCTAGGGCTTGCAGGAGCATTCCTGGAGTCGATACTTGGACAGCAGCCGGTCGGATTCGAGAGAGAATGAAATCCGCTGCGGTTGAAATATTTGATTGAGAGGTTGGCCGTGAATTTTCAGTCGGTGATTGCGACGCTGCATGATTTCTGGGCGAAGCAGGGATGCTTGATTGTGCAGCCCTACGACACGGAGAAGGGAGCGGGAACGAAGAGTCCGCATACTTTCTTGCGGGCGCTGGGACCAGAGCCTTGGTCTGTTGCCTATGTGGAGCCCTGTCGCCGTCCGGCTGATGGACGCTATGGGGAGAACCCTAACCGCTACCAGCACTACTACCAGTACCAAGTCTTGATTAAGCCCTCTCCTGAAAACATCCAGGAAACTTATCTAGATTCGCTGCGGGCGCTGGGTATCAAACCCGAGGATCACGACATTCGTTTTGTGGAGGATAACTGGGAGGACGCAGCTGTTGGAGCCTGGGGTGTGGGCTGGGAGGTCTGGCTAGACGGAATGGAGATTACTCAGTTCACCTACTTCCAGCAGTGCGGCGGTTTGGATTGCCGGCCGGTGTCTATTGAGATGACCTATGGACTGGAGCGGTTGACTATGTATCTACAAGAGGTGGATGCGATCGCAAAAATCCAGTGGAACGACCACATTACCTACGGCGACGTTCACATGCAGGGCGAGATTGAGCACTCGACCTACAACTTTGATGAGTCTGACCCAGAGCTGTTGTTCACACTGTTTAACCTCTATCAGAAGGAAGCAGAGCAGCTTATGGGTAAGGGGCTGGTGCTGCCTGCTTACGACTATGTGCTGAAGTGCTCCCATACGTTTAACCTGCTGGACGCGCGGGGCGTAATTTCGGTGACGGAGCGGACGCGGTACATTCGGCAAGTGCGGGGGCTGGCGCGACAAGTGGCGCAGCTTTACCTGCAGCAGCGAGAGGCTCTGGGGTTCCCCCTGTTAAAAGACGCTGAAAAAGAGGCTGTGAAGGAGGCTGCGTAAACAGGCTCAGGTGTGGCATGTTAAGAATTGTTTTGCCACTTGTTTTGCCATTAGCGCAGCTTGGGAGAGGTAGCCGTGGTTTCTAGCATTCGTGAGTTTTTGCAGCCAATTGCGGATTGGTTTGCTGGGTTTAACATGCCTGAACCTATCGTTCACTGGGGCCACCCGGCGATGATGGGCATTGTAGTGTTGGTGATGGGTACGTATACAGCCTGGGCTGGCTGGCAGGGACGGCTAGCAGCAGATGACGAAGCCAAACTGACCCAGCGCTCAAGCCATCGAAAACTGGCTCCGTGGCTATTCACGTTTATCGCGTTGGGATACACCGGGGGCGTGCTGTCGCTGGTGATGCAGGGGCAGCCTATTTTCGAAAGCCCTCATTTCTGGACAGGCACGGCAGCCGTTGGAGTATTGGCGCTAAATGGTTTAATCTCAGCAACGAAGTTTGGCGGTGGTAGCGCTGCGCTGCGGACTGCCCATGCTTACATTGGCAGCATTGCCATGGTTCTGCTAGTGGTGCACGGCATCTTTGGGCTGAAACTGGGTCTTTCGATTTAGCTATTGAGCCTACAAAATTAGCTGCAAAGAAAACAGGGACACCGATTGGGTATCCCTGTCTTCTTTTGTGGGTCTTTGTGGAAAAAGCCGGAGCTCAGGGCTTTGCTTAGCGATCCACCGAGCCCATAACGACATCAATACTGCCGAGGATGACAAAGATATCGGCGACTTTTTGACCGCGAATCAAGTTGGGCAGCACCTGAAGGTTGTTGAAGTCAGCGGGGCGAATTTTCCAGCGCCAGGGGAAGCTGTTGTCATCACCAATTAGGAAAATTCCGAGCTCTCCTCGGCCTGACTCAATGCGGGTGTAGTTTTCGCCAGAGGGGACTTTGAAGGTGGGTGAAATCTTTTTGGCAATGAACTGGTAGTCGAAGTCGTCCCACTCCGATTTTGGTCCTTTGGATAGCCGCTTGGCCTCAAGGCTTTCCCAGGAGCCGCCTGGCAAGGATGCTAGAGCCTGCTGAATAATTTTGAGGGACTGGCGCATTTCGCCAAGACGGACTTGATAACGGGCTAAACAATCTCCGGTCGTCTGCCACTGCACCTCCCAGTCAAAGTCGTCGTAGCACTCTGGGTGATCAACTTTACGCAGGTCCCATTTGACTCCGGAGGCGCGGAGCATGGGGCCGGAACAGCCCCATGCGATCGCATCTTCGCGAGAGAGCATCCCTAAGCCCTCGCAGCGGCGGCGAAAGATAGGGTTATCCGTGACGAGTCGCTCATACTCGTCAACTTTAGGGGCCATGTAGTCGCAGAAGTCTTGGCATTTATCGACCCAGCCGTAGGGCAAGTCAGCAGCAACACCGCCCACTCGGAAGTAGTTATTGTTGACCATGCGGTAGCCGCTGACAGCTTCAAAGAGATCGAGAATGAGTTCGCGATCGCGCAGAGTGTAGAAAAAGAGGGTTTGCCCCCCTATGTCCATAACAAAGGTGCCGAGCCAGAGCAGATGGTTCACTATTCGGGTGAGCTCGAGCAGGATGACCCGGATATAGCTGGCCCGTTTGGGCACTTCGATATCGGCTAGCCGCTCAATCGCATTTACCGTAACAGCCTCGTTGAACATGCCGCCGTAATAGTCCCACCGACTAACGTAGGGAATGAACATAGTGGGCGTGCGGTTTTCGGCAATTTTTTCCATACCGCGGTGGAGGTAGCCGATGACGGGCTCGCAATCTACGACATCTTCACCATCTAAGGTGACCATAATGCGGAAGCAGCCGTGCATGGAGGGGTGATGGGGCCCAAAGTTGACCACCATCGGTTCAGTGCGAGTTTCAACCAAAGTCATTGGCAGTTCTACCCATCAATCAACTGCCTCTTAGTCTAGGAACACCGTTTAGACAAGTCTTGCCGTTTCTTCGGATGACTTGCACAAAATTCCGAGGACGATGAAAACGCTATTTAACATGCTTTTGCAGCTTATAGCCCAGTGTCTATTGACTGAGGCGAAACTGTTTTGGAGTTACCCCAATTAGGCGTTTGAAGTGGCGATTGAGATGACTTTGGTGAGAGAAGCCGACCTGGAAAGCAATATCAGCAATGGGTTGACGGGTATGGTGCAGAAGTTCCTTGGCCCGCTTGACCCGGCACTGCAGAATGTATTGATGGGGGGAGAACCCTGTGGACTGCTTGAATAATTGAGCGAAATAGTGGGGGCTCATCGGCAGCAGGGCCGCCAATTCGCTCAAGCCCAAGTCCTGCTCTAAGTGCGCCTGGATATAGTCAATCACCTGGCGAAGCTGAGCAGCCGAAAGTCCCCCTGAGTAGAAGCGAAAACGGGGCTGATGGGTGGCGTGATGATGAATTAGATGAACGGCCAAGGTATGGGCCAGGGTTTCGGCGTAGAGGCGGTTGCTGTTTGGCTGCTGAAGCAGTTGTTTAAAGGTAAGCGCTAGCTGGAGCACTAAGGGATCGGAGGTGGCAAAGCAGGGCTTTAAGCTCACTTGATCGGCATCAGCAGCTTCGTCAATGGTGCGGGCAAAAATTGAGGGCTCAAAGACAAAGGTGACAAATTCCCCAGGCTTATCCCACACTGAACCGTGACCGGCATAGGCTGGGATAACGACCAAATCACCCGTATGAACCGGTTCCTGCCGCAGGCGCCCGTCTAAGCGCCGTTCCGCTTTGCAGGGGACCGGAAGCTGGGTAAACATGATGGCTACGTGCCAGGGCGCACAGACTTCGGCAACTTCTGAAGGCGGTTCCCAGCGGCAGTCAACATGCAACCCGTGCCAGTGAAAACCGCCTGTTGTAGCCAGGGGCGGTGCTGTAAAAACCTGCTCAACTTCTTCTGGAGTCGATACGAAGCGAGGGGACATGGCATTCCTCCGGAGGATGGGAAGTCGCTAACCGGAAAGCAGTTGTGCCTGTTACCTGTATGATACTCTGCCTGTTCGAGCCGGGTTTAATTGGGGGACTCGGGCTGGGATTTGTTGGGGGAGAAGACGGATGAAAACTGGTCGGGGAGGGCCTGTGCGATCGCATCCTGCACAAACGCCTTGATAAAGGCATCCCGCTGGTTCAGACGAAACTGCTCCTGCACAACTTCACCCATGCCGCCATCGCCCCAGCTTTGATTACGGCGGAAGTATTCAATAAAGCTCTTGCCAGCGATGCGAGTCAGGTAAGCGGCGCTGACACCGTTTAGGGCTTTACCTGCCAGCACCGTTGCTAAATTGGTTTGAAGCCCTATTGCCAGGAGTTCTACCGCGCCTCGGACAATGCCCAACCCGGTCAGCGTACGCGCTAGAGACAGGGCTAGCTCTTTCCCTTCTTCAATACTTAAGCTGCAGCCGTAAATACGGCCCAGTTCCACGACCATTTGGGCGTTGATAGCAGCAGCGGCCAGCAGATCTAGCCCGGGCAGAGGCGTTACAGCAATGACGCCGGCCCCAATCCACTGGTAGCGTTCAACAATCTGGTCAGCCTGGCGCTGGCGCTGCTCGTCAATCAGTCGGCGGGCCTCGGTACTGAGGCGCTGGGACTGAAGCAGCAGATTGTCGGCAATAAGCGTATCACCCTCGAGCCAGAGCACTTCGGCCATGCGCTCCACCAGCGGCAGTACATCGGGTTCCATCTGAAACCAGCCGCCATCCTCCATAGGAATGGGGGTGGGATTTGCCGCGACTGCCAGCACATCGGGGGGAGCGAGGATGCCCTGAAAACGCGATCGCACTCGCTCTAAAATCGCCTCTAGCTCATCATCGGGATAGCGGTCAGCCTTGTTAAGCACAATCAGCAATCGCTTGTTGATCTCAAGGAGCGATCGCACCAGATGGTACTCCGACTGACGCAAATCATCATCGATTACAAACAGCACCAGATCAGCCTCTGTCGCCATCTGCCGGGCATCCTGCTCGCGCAGGGTACCCGCAATCCCAGCTTCAGAAATACCGGGTGTATCCGTGAGCAAAATGCTGCGGGCTAGCCCCTCCAACCGCCAGCGGTATGTATGTTTTGCTGTAGTGGTGCCCATAGGGGCCGCAACAGCCCCCACGATTTCTCCCAATAAGGCATTTACCAGAGACGTTTTGCCTGCAGAGCCCACGCCAAAGACGGTAACAACCAGATCGCGCCGATTCATCTCCTCGACTAGACTCTGGGACTGGGCCTGCAACACCTCCCGCGCCACCTCATTCTGAATCTGGGCAATTTGCTGCTGCAGCGCATCCAGTGTGGCACCGGCTGCCGCTGTCTTTTCTTGAGGAGCCTGAGGGCGACGGCGTTGAGCTGGAGGTCGCAGAAACAGCCAGACATAATATCCCACTATCCCCAAAAGCGCTAAAACTAGCCCAATGATCAGCACCAAAAGGACATTGGCCAGAAACGGGGATGTGAGCGCCAACCCGTAATAAAAGCGAGAGACAATCTCTGCTAACCAAAGCAGCATTGCTAGGGCCAGCACAACACTCACTATGAGGGGAATCAGCTGCCATCGACGCATAGGCAACTCCATACATCTATTGCGTATTTTGCCGCCTTCCCTCTGCTGCGGCCTACCGCCGAGAGAGTCTGCCCAGTGGCAGATGAGTCTGGCCTCAGTCGAAGCTTAAAACCAAACAGGATATGCCACAGCATAGCGTGTAAAGCCAATGCAGCGGTTCTTGACCTGCTGCTTTAGCTATCGGTTAGTTGGGTGTGAAGTTGCCAAAACCTGGCCAAGCGCTAGCACTCAACGGCCAAAACTCGAAGGCCAAAACTCGACAGCCAGAATTCAAACGCTAGAATTCGCAGCTAGAATTCGCAGCCAGCATTCAACAGGCAGCACCAACACTCAGATAACACTCTAGGAATTTTGTTCTATGGGATTGTTCGATCAGGTTCTTAACGCAATTAACGACCCCAATCGGCAGACCAGCCAGAGCCAGGTCGGCCAGCTCGTTAACACGGTCAATCAGCTTAGCCAGCAAACCAATGCCAGCCCAGATACCATGAATCAAGCAGTTTCTATTCTGGGTAGCTTTGTTCGCTCTTCTCTGCAAGACACGCGCAACCGGCAGGGCGATGCGGCTGCTCGTGAGTTGGTACAAGCGGGAAGCCAATCAGGTGCAGGTATCCTACCTAGGTTGTTTAACGCCCAGCAGCAGATACAGCTCGTTCAGGCTCTGACCCAACGCACTGGGCTTAACAGCAACCAAATTCAAATGTTGCTGCCCATTTTGATCCCCGTCGTCATGCGGTTGTTGGCATCTGGGGAGGCAAATGCTAACAATCCAATGGGTTCTAGCCGCGCCGCTTCTGGAGGTCTTAACAACAGCATTTTAAGCACTTTTTTAGATGCCAATCGTGATGGTGATGTCGATCTGGGTGACATGCTTAACCAAGCTCGCAGGTTCATCTAACGAGCCAATCTGCTGCATTAGTCAAGCTTAGATCTAGGACACTAAAAGATGGAACAGCTCTCTTTGCCAGAGCCGTTCCATCTTTTCTATGTGTCGTTCCCGTAGCTCAGTTAGAGAGCGCCTTTAGTAGAGACTAAAGGGGATTGTGGGAGAACCGGGTGTTGCGGTTACGGTTGCGATTACCGCCGCCGCCACCACCGTTACCGCCTTCGTCGGACCGGGGCTTTGCCTTGTTGACCCGCAGCTCTCGCCCTAACCACTCAGCGCCATCGAGTTCGGCAATGGCAGCATCTTCGTTAGCTTCTTCGGCCATGTCAACAAAGGCAAAGCCACGCTTTTTACCCGTTTCCCGATCTATGGGCAGGCTAATGCGAGTCACCTCCCCATACTCAGCGAAGACATCCCTAATGTCGTCCTCAGTTGCCTGGAAGGACAGATTACCAACGTAAATAGTCACAACGCTCTCCGGACCGGAATACAAACATTGTTCATTCGGCAAGAATCTTCCAAAAAGCGCTAAAAGTTACCGTTTGGCTTCTACATCCGAATGATTGCAGTCATCATAGCCTATCTCTTTGTAGTTGGCAGTAGCGCACCTAACACCCTGAAGCACTTTTAAAGCGCTCTGGAAGGCTTTATTTCGCTGCGCTAGCAGCTCTTTGCTGAGGGGTGCCAACCTGCCCGAGACAGCACTTTAAAGTTGCTCTATTGCGACCCTAGAAAGAAGTAATAGAGCAACTTATACGGCTGTAACAAAATAGAACAGGATATAAAACAGCGCTTTGTCAAAGGCTCCTGCACCAAAGCTGAGGGGCGCTTTTAGCAGTTTTGTCAGAGAATTTGAACAGGCTAGAGGAGCTCCGCAGCGATCTCTATTTAACCCAAGTTGACGTTGACTCGCTGCTGCCTGACTGCCGTACCAAAACAACGGTAGCTTCAGTGTGTTGGGCAATTTCTAGGGGAATGTTGCCCTTAAGAACTTGACTCAGTAATCCCTCTCGACTGGCCCCTACTAAGATGGCGTGACTGTGGTGTTGATGGGCTAACTGAGCGATTGCCTGGGCAATTTCTCCCTGCTGAACCACCTGGCATTTAACCGAACAGTGGAGGGATTGCAGCTGGCTTGCCATTTCGACCAGCTGCTCTTCGTGAATCAGCATTTGGTCAGCCCCTTGGGGGGACACCCAACACAGCCGAACGTCGGTTGACTGACCTAGGGTGACCAGGCTGGGAAGCAGCCGCAGGGCTGCTTGAGAGTTAGGGCCACCGGCCGTGGGAATAAGCCAGCGGTCGAACTGTACTTTTCGTCCGGGGCGCACCACGATGACCGGACACGGGGCCTGGCGAATGAGGGTATCTACCACCACCCCCATAATGCGGCCGGGGGTAGCAGGCTGACGGTGCCAGCCAGTCAGGACTAAATCGATGTGCCGCTCCTTGATAACCTCCAGCAGGGTGCGGCTGATCTCATGAGCCGCCCGCACCTGAAAGTGCAGAGGTAAACCGGCGGTTTGAGCGTAGCTTTCCGCCATTTGCCGCAGGGGCTCGGTGGGTTTGAGATCAACAGTCGCCTCAGCGGGATCCAGGGTGCGCGGCACTCGAATAATGTGAACACACTCCAGCTCATAGCGATGGGCTTTTGCGATCGCACCCCCCATCTTCAGCAGCAAAGGCGCAGTGCTCGGATCGCTCAAGGGCAGCA
>DATNQE010000312.1:0-3146 GCA_036702895.1 Trichocoleus sp.
CAATTCAGGGCGAGAAGCTGGCGATTTTGCCTGCACTGTACGCGCCGGAGGAGCTAGAAGCGGCCTTGGATTGGGCCGAGGTGGTGGTGCTGATGAAGGTGAGCTCGGTGTATTCCCAGGTGTGGGAGATCTTGCGGCGGCGGGGGCTGCTGCACCAGAGCTATGCGATCGCACACATCTCCCACCCCCAGCAGCGCATCTATCAAGATCTCAGTCAATACGCGGATCTGAAGCTGCCCTATTTTTCCCTGCTGGTCGTACAGGCTACACCGAATCCGCTAGCCTAGAGGCAGGCAGGAACGTTTTGGCGAGGTAGGGTCTACAGCTTAGGTCTAGCCGCAGGACATCGGCGACCCTGAGTATCTCGTATGTCCTGTTTCACAGTGTCAGCACTGCTGTATGAGTCATTGCTAGAGTCATTGCTAATTGGGACTTCCTGCCGGTCCTCTCATGTCTCAGTTCACGTCTAAGTGTCGAGTCCAATGGGTCAATTCTCACCGTCACATCTAAAGTCTTGGCTCGGTGTGTTTCGCCAGCCAGGCTACGTTGCCGCCCTCGCTTCGGTCGGTGTCCACGGGATTTTGTTTGGCGCTGGACCAAGCTTTTCTTCTTTAGATTTGGGCACGCTGACCGGCGCTGGCGCACCGGGGGAAGAGCGTAGGGTGCCCGTGATTGAGTTGACCCCTGAGGAGCAGAGCCGCCTGCCCGACTTTTCTGCCTCGCCCTATTCCCTACTTCCAGACACTGGCAGCGTGCCGTTTGACCTGCTGCCAGTGCCCAACTCCAGTTCCCCTTCGCCGCCTGCAGCGAGCGCCTTGCCGCCTAGCCTCTCACCGAATCCCTTTGCCATCGGCATCAACCCCTATATTCCGCCGAGCCGACCCTCCGTAGTCATTCCGCCGCGGCGCACTACGCTGCCGCCCACCACTCGGCTGCCTGGGGGAACCCGCTCCAACCTGGGCCAGCCCAGGCCAAACCAGCCAGCGCGGCCCGACAATTCAGCTTCAACCGCCACAAGCTCGACCTCTGGCGCTTCGACCACAACAACCGAAGCCCAGCCTCGGCCTACCCAACCGGGAGCCTCTGAGCTGCTAGAAGGCGGCCCCATCGCAACCGGCCCGCGCGCGTCTAACGGCGGTAGTCCGGCCCAGCCCCAGGGCCAAAATCAGGGCCAACAGGGCAACAGCAATCTGCAGGAGCAGCTGCAGGCGTTGGCCTACAGCCCCACGGGCACTACCGACGAGGAGGCAGCGGCCGCCCGCCAAGGCTGGCTTGAGACTGTGCAAAAAGAAGCTTCTGCGCCTGACTTAGAAGTTGGCGAAGCGATTGAACTGCCGGTCACCTATGAGGGCCGAATTTGCCTTTCTCCCGAACCGGTAGATGGCCTGATCGGGGTATGGGTGAAGCCCGACGGCACTTTGGGGGGCGACCCGGCCCTGCTTAAGAGCACTGGCTACGGCTCACTCAACGAACAGGCCGCTAGTGCGATCGCAGAGTTTAATTTCCCCACAACCGATGCGCCAGCGGCCTACGAGTTTGACATTAACGTCAACTACAACAGCGAGAGCTGTGTTGATCGCGAGCAGCTTCTCAAGTCTCGCCAGGCTGACCAGCAGTAAAGCCAGTTGAAAAATCGGCCTAGCAGAGTGCGGCTGGTGCGTTTTTAAGGGCGGATGGGAATGCTTGATGTGCAGGCCCCTAAAGCTGCTTAGGCTTGGAAAACCCGGGCTGCTTCAGCATTACCTGTTAGACTCTGCTGGCTACGGCGCTGTAGAGACTGTCTGGGAAAGTGTCTACGCAGCAGTTAGGACGACCGTAACTGCTGCCTATAGTCGAGCCATACGTTCGCTAGGAAATCTCTCGACGATGGCTAATCTCAATCCCCCTCGGTCCCACAGCAGCGTCTGGATCGTGCAGTCTTGGGCTTCGTTTGTACTCTCGATTGCCGGGCTGACGCTAGGGATTGTCAACCTTCCGGTTGATAGCTGGATCAAAGGCTATATGGGCATTGGGACTGTTTTTGTCGTGGGCTCTACCCTGACCCTGGCCAAAACTACCCGCGACCTGCATGAAGAGAAGCAGCTGACCGCCCGCATTGACGAAGCCAGAGTAGAAAGGCTGTTAGCGGATCACCATCCGCTTAAATAGGGCCGCTCAAATAAGGCCGCTTAAATAAGGCCGCTTAAATAAGGGCTCTAAAGCAGCCGCTTCAATTTGGTCGCTGGGAGATTTGGTGAATCGCCCCTCCCACTTTACAATCGTTGACAGTTCTATGCTGTCTCACCTCCTACCTACCTGCCCGTGAAGCTATCTGTTTTTCATACTCCGGAAGAAGTTCCCGGCGCCGATTTGCCGGATTGTGCCGTCGCTATTGATGTGCTCAGAGCCACTTCCACCATTGCTGCGGCGCTCTATGCAGGGGCCGAGGCAATTCAAGTCTTTAGCAACATTGATGAGCTACTACAGGTGAGCGAAAGCTGGCCTGCGGACAAGCGTCTACGGGCAGGAGAACGGGGGGGCGGCAAGGTAGAAGGTTGTGATCTGGGCAACTCTCCCCTCGACCACACCGCCGAAAAATCCCAGGGGCGGCGGCTGTTTATGAGCACCACCAACGGCACCCGCTGCCTGGAGCGGGTGCGGCAGGTACCGACAGTTATCACTGGGGCACTGACAACGCGTAAAGCAGTCGTTGACTTTTTGCTGGCTCAGCAGCCGGAAACAGTCTGGATTGTGGGCTCTGGCTGGGAGGGCAGCTACTCGCTAGAGGACACTGTCTGCGCTGGAGCGATTGTTCACGGCGTCATTGTGGCCACAGGGCAAAGCTTTAAGGAGCTAGCCGGCAACGATGCTGCGATCGCAGCGGTGAGCCTGTACCTGCAGTGGCAGGATCAGCTGCTCGATCTGATGCACTATGCCAGCCACGGCCAGCGCCTGCTGCGGCTCGACAACGATGAGGACCTGCGCTATTGCGCTCAGCTCGATGTGCTAGACGTGGTGCCTATTCAGCAAGAGCCAGGCGTTTTGAAGCTGGCCTGAACCCTGGAACCCCTGGCCCCTATCGGGCAGGCGCTCCCCTAGCAACGGTGCTGACCAGGCGGTTGAGATCGACGGGCTTAGACAAATGGGCCTGAAACCCGGCTTCTAGC
>DATNQE010000322.1:0-9188 GCA_036702895.1 Trichocoleus sp.
CAATTCAGCCCGCCGACGGCAAACCTGTTCACTTTGGCACGACCGCTGTCGCTCCAGCCGGGTTTAGCCCCGCCCCCGCAGCCGGAAACAACGGCGGCACGCCTGCTAGCGGTCTAAACCCGCAGGTGGTGCAGCAGGTGCGTCAGCTCTTGGGCCAGGGCTATCGCATCGGCACGGAGCATGCCGATACCCGTCGCTACCACAGCGGCGTGTGGCAAACCTGCACGCCCATTCAGTCCAATCGCGAGGCTGATGTCCTGTCGGCACTGCAGTCGTGTCTAAGCGAGCACACCGGCGAGTACGTGCGGATGTTTGGCATTGATCCTAAAGCCAAAAACCGCATTGCTCCGGTCACCATTCAGCGGCCCGACAGCAAGCCGGTTCCAGGGGGTCCGGTATCGGTACCCGCACCGGCCAGCGGCCAAGGTGGCGGTGGATCAAGAGGCACCGCTGTGGGCAACGACGCTGTGCAGGCAGTGCGTCAGCTAGTTAATCAGGGCTATCGCGTGGGCATTGAATATGCCGATGCCCGCCACTTCCGCAGCGGCGTGTGGCAGACCTGCACGCCTATTCAGGCCAATCGGGAAGCAGATGCGATCGCAGCGCTGCAAAAGTGCCTTTCGGAGCACCCTGGCGACTACGTTCGCGTTTTCGGCATTGACCCCAAAGGCAAGAGCCGCATGGCCCCGACCACGGTGCAGCGCCCTGGCAGTGCCCCTAGCAACGGTTCATACTCGGGTTCATACTCGGCTCCAGCCCCAGCACCATCGGCCGCAAAGGCCCATACCAACGGTGCTGCGAGTCCTAAACTCTCCGGCGATTTGGCCCAGCAGGTGCAGCAGCTCGTGAACCAGGGCTATAAAGTCACCCTGGAGTACGCTGATGCTCGCCGCTACCGCAGTAATGTCTGGCAAAATGCGGGCGACGTGCAGGGAAATCGGGCAGGCGATGTCCTCTCGGCAGTTGAGGCCCGTCTACGGGAGCACCAGGGCAGCTACGTGCGTCTAGTGGGTATCGATCCTCGTGCCAAGCGGCGAGTGCTAGAAACCACGATTCAGCGGCCGTAGTCGAAACCGCAATCGAGATAGCTGAATTTTGGAAACCTGGTTAATGCCTCGGTTGACCCCGGATGCCACTGCACCTACTCCTTACTCCGTCCACGGCAATGTGGATATTGATGGGGAAGCTGCGATCGCACCCGGGGTTATTCTCACAGCTGCACCGGGGAGCCGTTTGGTTGTCTCTAGCGGCGCCTGCCTGGGAGCGGGCGTCATTATTCACGCTTACCAGGGCGATCTGGTGATTGAGCCAGAGGCCAGCGTCGGCAGTGGCGTTTTAGTTGTGGGTCGAGGCCGAGTAGGGGCACAAACCTGTATTGGCGCAGGCAGCACCCTGATCAATCCCCAGCTGCCGCCCCGCAGCGTCATCGCCAGCCGCTCCCTGGTAGGCGACCCCAGTTGCTCCCTAGAATCCCCAGAGGAGCCCCTGCGTCCAGAGGTCGAAGCCCCTTTAGAGGTAGAGGAATTGCTAACCCCTGAGGAAAGCCCTACACCCAGTGATTCCAGCAGTGATTCCGACAATAATTCCAATGGCAGCCAGAGCCACAGTTCTGAGAACGGCAGCGGGAACACTAACGGGAACGGCAACGGCAGCGGCAGCGCTCCGGCCTATGGGCGCGATCAGGTCAATCAACTGCTCAACACTCTATTCCCTCACCGTCAGACCCTGGGCGTATCGCCCCCTTCCAGAACCGAATAGAATGGAAGTGCGGACCCGACTTAGGAGAGGCTCCTTATGATGCAACCCGAAATTAAACTTGCCTCGACCGGTCAGGCTCCTAATCAGCAGGTTCCTAGCCAGCGCGGATCTAGTAAGGCAGAGCTGAAGCTGGCCTCACCGCCAAATTTGGAGCGGGGCCAACGCCAGGCGCGTCTACGGGGAGGGGCTTTAGGTCTGGTTTCGACAGATAGCTTTCCGGCTGTAGTAGGCACTGCCGACGCCATGCTCAAAGCGGCAGATGTCTTTTTAGTAGGCTACGAAAAAACGGGTAGCGGTCAGTGTACGGCGGTGGTGCGAGGCGGCATTGCCGATGTGCGCATGGCCGTTTCCGCCGGGGTAGAAACCGCTCAGAAGTTTGGCGAATACGTCTCGTCAACGGTCATTGCTCGGCCCCTGCCCAATCTGGAGGCAGTGCTGCCCATCTGCGCCAAGTGGGACGAGCTGGCTGAGATGGGCAAGGGCAGCGTCAGCAATCAGGCCATCGGGCTGCTAGAGACGCGTGGCTTTCCGGCGATGGTGGGTGCAGCCGATGCCATGACCAAGTCAGCCGATATTGAGCTAGTGGCTCACGAGACCATTGGCGATGGTCTTTGCACGATTATCCTACGGGGGTCGCTGCCAAACGTTGCGATCGCAATTGAGGCTGGTATTCACGAGGCCGAGCGCATTGGTGAACTGCACGCGGTCATGATTATTCCTCGTCCGCTGGACGACCTGGAAAAATCCCTACCGCAGGTAGCGCAGCTCGAAACGCCACAGCCTATCCGCATTCCGCTCAACCTAGAGGACAAAGAGAAGGAGCTGGTGGCTCTGGAGGAGTCGGTCGCCGAGCCGTTAGCCCAGGAAATTCAGCTGCCCGAGTTAGAGGTGCTGCCTCGCCCCGACTTGTCAGACAGCGAGCTCTAGGGCTAGACATTAGGGCGTTTAAGTCACAGGCATACACAAAAACCACCCCCGCAAACGGCAGGGGTGGTTTCTATTAAACGCCTTTTTTAGGCCTATCCGCACCTCAGAAGGCAAGCCCTACAGCAGGTTCAGAATCCGAGTTGCCATAGCCAGGCTTTCCTCATAGAGCACATCCTCGCCCCAGCGCTGGAGCTGCTGGCCCAGCATGAAGTCAGCTTTTTGGTCGGAGAGCGCCGTTACCTGCTCAACTAAGCACGATTGGGCTCCGCCGCCAGCCTCCATTCGCATACAGCCGGTCGTCTCTGAGCAGAGAATGGTGCAGCAGTTGGCATCGTGCCGAGTGGAGTTCAATCGCAGGCCCGTTAAGTCGCCCACAATTTCGCCCCAGTTAGCAACCGGAATGGCGGCCAGCTCAACCTCAATCTTGCGGCTGTTAGGCCCCTCGAACAAGATCCTGCGAATGTCGTAGTCGCCGCCCTCCTTATGGTAGGTGGTAGGCTGCCAGGACAGGCGGCTGGCTAACCAGCCCAAGTACATAAACGCCTGCGAGGTGTTGCCCTGCTCATAGTCAATGCTGACCTGGTCGACCTCGCTGAGAGACTCACGCCGCTCCGGCGGGTCAAAGGCAGCGGCGGCTAGCTCCTGCCACGGGGCCAGCCGGTGCCAGTTGAGGTCGGCAATTGAGGTGCCCTCCTCAACCAGGTCCTGCATTTTGCTTAGCTCCGACTCCGCATCGCTGAAGAAGCTGGAGTCGACGATGATGCAGTTGGAGGCGCGGGAAAGCTTTTGGAAAAGGGTCTGTTCGGGGTTAGGCGTCGCCTTCCACCAAACGAACTTGGGCATATCGGCAATCACCAGCGAGGCCACCAGATCGGCCACCCGCTCCAGGGCCGCCTTGGTGCCTTTAAGGGTAATGTACTCGCAGCAAATCAGGTTGCTGGCGTTTTTCTTCTGCACCGGGCAGTAGGCCGATACCTGGGCCGTAACGCCGGTATCTTCTCCCAGGACAGGGCTGAGGGTAATGACGCGGCAGGGATTTTGAGCTGCGATCGCATCCTTGAGCGTAAAACCGCGAATGTCCATATTCGAGATCTGCCGCCGCTCTACGGGCAGTTGGGCGTACTCCTCCCGCAGCCGCTCCAGGGTGCGGGGGCCTACCCGGCCGGTAATTCGCAGCCCATACTGCACCTGAGCCTGCCGAATAGCCTCACGGGTGAGCGGACCGTGAATGCCGTCAATTGGGCCTTGATAAAAGCCTAGAGCTGCCAGCAGCTGCTGGATTTCCTCTGGCTCATAGACCACCAGGCTAAAGGTGCTCGCGCGGGTTGCCACCGGAGCCGAATTACCCGAATCCTGACTCCGCCAAATATTGCGGAGTTCAGCCTCGATCTCGTCTAGGGAGATGTCCTTCGGTCTTTGCAGCGCAACAAAGGAAGTAGTCATAAAAACATCTATGAGAGGATGGGACAGAAGGCAGGCCAGGGAACAGGCCGGAAGACGATGAATCGGGGAAACGCTCTAGATCCATGCTACCGAAAGGGCCAAAAGTTGGTTTTCACCATAGAAAAACCTCTATAGCAGCCCCGTCTATATCAGCGGCATCTAGAGTCGCCGCCAGCGGCGACCATCCTGATTCAGCAGCAGTTCTGCTTCTACAGGTCCCCAAGTACCCGCTTCGTAGAGCGGAATGGAGGTGGGATCAGCTGGCGCTTCCCAGGCTTCTAGCAGCGGCGTCATAATCCGCCACGAAGCCTCCACTTCGTCAGCGCGAGTGAAGAGCGTTTGGTCACCTAGCATGCAGTCCACCACCAAACGCCCGTAGGCCTCCGTGTTGGGCTGTCCGAAGGCTGTGTCGTAGCGGAAGTCCATGTCCACCGAACGGGTGCGCAGCGAGTTGCCCGGGGTCTTCACCTCAAAGCGCATCGAAATACCTTCGTCCGGCTGAATTCGCAGAGCCAGCACGTTGTGGTTCATCTGACGGGCCGCCGACTGGAACATCAGGTGCGGCACTTCCTTGAAGTGAATCGAGATTTCGCTGATTTTCTTCGGCAGCCGCTTGCCTGTACGCAGGTAGAACGGCACCCCCTTCCAACGCCAGTTGTCTACCGACAGCTTGATCGCCGCAAAGGTGTTGACCGTGGAATCGGGGTTAGCACCCTCCTCCTGGCGGTAGCCCGGCACCGCCTGTCCTTTCATCCACCCCTCTGAATACTGCCCGCGCACAGCGCTCCGGCTGAGATCTTCAGCATCAAATAGGTGGGTGGCCTGAATGATTTTTACCTTCTCGTTGCGAATGCTGTCGGCATCGAGGCTGTTGGGCGGCTCCATTGCCGTCAGGCAAAACAGCTGCATTAGGTGGTTTTGCACCATGTCCCGCAGGGCGCCCGCCGTTTCGTAATAGCCAGCGCGGCCCTCTAGCCCCACAGTTTCTGACACTGTGATCTGTACGTGGTCTACAAACTGCCGGTTCCACAGCGGCTCAAAAATGGCGTTGGCAAAGCGAAACACCATCAGGTTCTGAACTGTTTCTTTGCCAAGGTAGTGGTCAATGCGGTAAATCTGCTCTTCTTTGCATACATCGCGCACCACCCGGTTGAGGTACTGGGCTGTGGCCAAGTCCTTACCGAAGGGTTTTTCGATCACCAGCCGCTGCTTTTCAGGGTCGGCTAGCATACCGGCCGCGCCGAGCTGTTGAGCCGCTTCGCCAAAAAACCGGGGCGCCACGGACAAGTAAAACACCCGATTGCCGCGAGTCCCTCGCCGCTGGTCTAGCTCCGCCAAAAACTCCTTGAGCTTTTGGTAGCTCTCAGGCTTGTCAATGTCGCCGGGGAAGTAAAACACGCCCTTGGCAAAATCCTCCCAGGCGGCCTCGAAGCCAATGCCGCCGCCAAATTCCTCTACACCCTCGCGCAGGTGCTCCCGAAAAAAGTCGTGGCTCCAGTCTCGGCGGGCAACGCCCACAATCGTAAGCTCGGGCGGCAGCCGTCGCTCCCGCCGCATCTGGTAGAGCGCGGGCACAATCTTGCGCTGGGTTAAGTCACCTGAGCCGCCAAAAATCACTAGAATCTGCGGTTCGGGAATGCGGTCTTGCTGGAGGCCGACGCGAAGGGGATTTTCTTGAAGAGCAACCATAGGGGCTTGATAGGGTAGTGAAGTAGGAGAGTCAGGGAGAACAGGAATCGGGGCTTACAGCAATTGCAGCGGCAGCGGCTCTACTCAGCCGCCTAACCCTAGGACAAAGGAGAAGGAGTCGCTAGGTAGGCTTTTTCACGCAGGCGCTCCTGAATAAAGGACTCGACCAGGGCGACATCTTCGCTGCTGCCAATGACCAGCGGGGTGCGCTGGTGAATTTCGGTGGGCACAACGTCAAGAATGGGCTGGGTGCCGGTGCTGGCTCTGCCACCAGCCTGCTCCATAAGGAAGGCCAGGGGCGCGGTTTCGTAGAGCAGCCGCAGCTTGCCGTCGGGTTTCTTCGTCGTACCGGGGTAGAGGAACACGCCGCCCTGCAGCAAAATGCGGTGAAAGTCGCCCACCAAGGCACCGCTGTAGCGAGCTGAGTAACCTTCATGGCGGTGGACGTAGCGAATGAAGTCGCGGATCGACTCGTCCCACTGCCAGAAGTTGCCCTCGTTGACGCTGTAGTTGGGGCCGTGCTCCGGCACGCGAATATTTTCAGCCGACAAAATAAATTCACCCAGGCTGGAGTCTAGGGTGAAGGCGTGAACACCCCGGCCAATGGTGTAGACCAATACAGTACTGGGACCGTAGAGAATATAGCCGGCTGCCAGCTGGTCATGGCCGTGCTGAAGCAAGTCTGCGCCCGTCTGGTCGAGATCGTCGCCTTCTTGCCGCCGGATGGAAAAGATAGAGCCGACGTTGAGGTTGATATCGACGTTGGAGGAGCCGTCAATCGGGTCGTAGAGCAGGGTATAACGCCCAACCGGACAGTTTTCAGGAATGTAGTAAGGCTGCTCCATCTCTTCAGAAGCAAGGCGGCAGACCAGCCCACTCTGCTTAAATACCGAAATGAAGACGTCGTTAGCAAAGACGTCCATTTTCTTAACGGCCTCTCCCTGCACATTGGTCTCGCCGGTAAACCCGAGCGCCGCTTCCAGCAGTCCAGCGTTGGTGAGGCGACGGGCAATCAGCTTGCCCGCTAGCGCAATGCGGTTCATCAGGGCGCTCAGGTCCTGGGCATCTGGGCCAAAGCTCTGGAGTTGCTGCAGCACGTGGCGGGACAGCGTTGTGCAGTCGCGGTCTAACGCATGGGCCGCTTCGGAAGGGAGATAAGCACCATCCATAGGGAGTCCTCAGGTAGTCCAACTGCGATCGCAATGCCTTTGCACTGCTAGCCCTATGGTAAGAAGGCTTTATCTAAACAGGAAGCAACCTTTAGAGACACTTTAGAAGTGCATCGCCCAGATTTTTTTCTATCTGCCGGCCAGAACGGTACCGCTGGTGCGGCGAGCCTGAATTTCCAGGTAGACCAGTAGGGCATTAATATCCGCCGGATTGACACCGCCAATGCGGGCTGCTTGCCCTACTGTCAGCGGTTTCACCCGGTCGAGCTTCTCCCGCGCCTCTTTGGAAAGCGTGTCTATAGCCATGTAGTCCAGCGTCAGCGGCAGCTTGCGGTTAGCGTTTCGGCTGATCTGCTCGATCTGGGCCTGCTGCCGATGAATGTAGCCAGAGTATTTGATATCAATCTCTGCCCCCTCTTGCTCCTCCTGCGTCAACTCGGGGTGGCCCAGGCCGTAGCGCAGCAGGTCTGCGTAGTGGAAGCCGGGGCGACGCAGCAGGTCAGCTAGGGCAATAGAGCCTTTGATGCGCTGGTCGGTATCTGCCGTAATCTGCTGGCCCACTTCCTCATGCTCTTTCACCCGCACCGTTTCCAGGCGCGTCTTCTCAGCAGCGATGTTGGCGTACTTGCGCTCAAACAGCTGCCAGCGGCGATCGTCGATTAACCCAATCTCCCGGCCCAGCGGCGTTAGGCGCTGATCGGCATTGTCAGAGCGCAGCAGCAGCCGATACTCTGAGCGGGAGGTAAGCATTCGGTAGGGCTCTCTCAGGTCCTTGGTGCACAGGTCGTCCAGCAGGGTGCCGATGTAGCTCTGCTCGCGAGGCAGCACCAACATCTCCTGATGCCGAACAAATCGCGCTGCGTTAACGCCTGCCACGAGTCCCTGGGCGGCAGCCTCTTCATACCCCGTTGTGCCGTTAATTTGTCCAGCACAAAATAGTCCTTCCACCGTTTTGGTCATCAGGGTGGGGTAGCACTGGGTCGCCGGCAGATAGTCGTACTCAACCGCGTAGGCAGGCCGCAGCAGGGTGCATTGCTCCAGGCCAGGAAGACTGCGCAGCATCGCCAGCTGAAGCTTTTCTGGCAGCCCTGTAGAGAAGCCCTGCACGTAGATTTCAGGCGTATCGCGGCCCTCTGGCTCCAGAAAAATCTGGTGGCTCTCCTTATCGGCAAAGCGCACAATTTTGTCTTCAATGCTGGGGCAGTAGCGCGGCCCTTTCGCATCCACCCAGCCGCCGTATACCGGTGACAGGTGCAGATTTTCCTGAATCAGGCGATGGGTCTCAGCCGTGGTGCGGGTGAGGTGGCAGGGCAGCTGCTCCCGCTCAACCCACACAGCGGGGTCAAAGCTAAACCAGCGGACGTCGTCATCGCCTGGCTGAGGCTCCAGCACTGCAAAGTTGATAGAGCGGCGATCCACTCGGGCGGGCGTACCTGTCTTCAGCCGTCCGGTTTCAAATCCGAGCTGGTTGAGGGTGTCGGTCAGGCCCGTCGCGGCAAACTCGCCGGCTCGACCCGCCGCCATCGACTTGTTGCCCACCCAGATGGTGCCGCCCAAAAAGGTGCCCGTCGTCAAGATCACAGCCCTGCACTTGAACGCCACGCCAAAATAGGTTTCTACCCCAACCACTTCCTGGTTGGGGCCCAGCACCAAGTCAGTCACCATGCCTTCGCGGATGGCTAAATTTTCCTGGTTCTCAACAATGCCCTTCATGATGGCGGCATACTCCCGCTTGTCGGTCTGGGCCCGCAGCGCCCACACCGCTGGCCCACGGGAGTTGTTGAGAACGCGCTTTTGCAGGTAGGTGCGATCGGCCATTTTGCCAATCTCACCGCCCAAGGCATCAACCTCGTGGGTCAGCTGAGACTTAGCGGGGCCGCCCACAGCTGGGTTACAAGGCTGCCAGGCAATCTTGTCCAGGTTCAGGGTGAGCAGCAGAGTACGGCAGCCCGAGCGGGCCGTTGCCAGAGCCGCTTCGCAGCCTGCATGGCCGGCCCCGACAACAACAACGTCGTACTCATCTAGAAAATCGACGGCCTCAGCGCTAACCATAGGTACGCCCAGAAGATATGCCCAAACTGCCAGAATTGGGGCAATAGCCTTCCCATTTTAGCGGCTTCTAGTCGGTCCTATGCCCGTTTCTCGATCGCGCCTGCGGCAGGATGTTGGAGGGGAAATTGATACCTAGAGCTTGATGGCTCA
>DATNQE010000329.1:0-3790 GCA_036702895.1 Trichocoleus sp.
CTGCTGAAGAGAGATTTCTGGCTGGTCGGGGTGTCGAAACAGGGAGAGACAGTGAATGCGGAAGGCTGATTCAGCTTTCCGCATTCACTGTTGATTATTCGGTACTGTACGGGACTGACGGGATTCGAACCCGCAACTTCCGCCGTGACAGGGCGGTGCTCTAACCAATTGAACTACAGTCCCTCGCTGGCCACTGCTTGCTTTCCTTAGCTTTTTGCTCCCTTTGCTTTGGGCTTAGGTCGCTTTGCTTTGGGTTTAGAGCGTTGTGCGAGGCGATTTATATAATGCCAAGTATCTAGGACTTTTGTCAAACATTTCTGGAAAAAATATTTTTGCAGCGGCTTGAGTGGCCAGATTCAGCGGTAGAGCGGATGCATTCTCGCGATGCTAGGGCAGATTCCAGTAGGGCTGGGCGAACTTCACCAGCCAGTCTTTGATGCGGTAGGTAGCGCGGCAGTCGTCCTCGTTGTAGCGGAGAATCGCTTCAAGGTAAGCGCGATCGCACGTCTCTAGCCAGGCGTTGTACCAGCAGATAGACTGAGCACCGTTGGCCCCTTCGTCGCGCCAGTCAAAGCCAATCCAGCGGGCAATGTGCTTGAGGGCGTAGCTTTCAATGGGCAGGGTCACCGCTTCGGTGATGCTTTGATGAATGTCGTAAAAGCGGCTCAGCAGGGCGTCAATGACGACATCGGGAGTGCCAAAGAAGTGCCCTAGTTTGCGCACGGTCTGGGCCTCGTAGGGACAGAAGTGATAGATTGGCGAGTCGGGGTAGCGGTGCATAAGCGCCAGAAACTGCTGCCAGGCGTGCTGCTCCTCCTCAGGCGATTCGGCCAGCAGCGCATGGAAGGTTTCTTCGCCTGTGCGGGTGTTGACGACCAGTACTCCGTGCAGATAGATCAGGTCCTGGTCGGGAGCGGCCTCGATGTCGAAGTAGAGCTCGATTTCGGCACAGGGCAGATCGGCCGGGGTTAGAGGAAACGGCTGCAGCGAGTGGGAGCGGGTGCGAGCAATCGCGCAGTTGCCCTGCAGCGCCTGAGCCTGGCGTACTAGCTTTTCGGCGACGGGTTCACCAAAGCCTGGGAGGGGCGCTAACTGCTGGGGGTTTGCTGCTGCTAGCGCGGCCACCGTGGTCAGTTTACGCTCCTGTAGAAAGACGTAGCGGGCTGGGGTGACTCCTGGCAGCAGGGAGAGGTGTTGCTCCTCCCTGGCGCGGCTGTAGCAGTGGCCAAACCAGTGGCACAGATCGCAACGGCTGTGGGCGATAAAGACCTCTGGCGGCGTTGACTGGCGCAGGTCAAACAGACAGTCGTTGAGGATCTCCTGGAGCTTCAGGATCTGCCGTTCTAGGTCAACCGCGTACAGCTTGCCCTCCCGCAGCGCCAGCCAGCTCGACTCGGGCCACATTCCCTGCACCCGCGACAGTACGTAGGCGTGAAACGCCGCCAGCACCTGATAGTCGAGTTTAGGCTTTTTGCCCAGCTTGATGTCGATAGCGGCGTAGGTCCAGTCGCCCCAGCGAGACCAGCCAGGTTGCTTGATTAGCAAATCGGGCTGGCTTACGAGCTGAATGCCGTCTACGGCAGACTCGGTGACCAGGACGGCTTGTGCGATCGCATCAACACCTTGAGCCATCAAATCTTGAGTCGCTTTTGCTCCAGCCGTCCAGTCTCCCTTGGGATACATGGGGCGCTGCAGGGGCTCGTAGTCTCGCAGGACGGCTGCCCTATGTAGGGCACTGTCCTGCCGCAGCTTAGAAAGGTAGTCGCTGGGTGAGTCCTTGTCGTTGGGATTGCCGTATAGATCTAAAAACGCCCGTCGGCTACAGCGCTGATAGTGAAAAAGTAGGTCATCAGTCAGCCAGCAAACGGGCGTTTTTGAATTGGGGGCAGCAGACTCAGCCGGAAACCTCAGGGGAGCTAGATGACCTCCCCCCGAATCGGGTCGCTGCGGCAGGGGGTAGCTAACAGACAAGGTGATCTACTAAGAGCGCTGGAGAGCAGAAGAGCGTAGGCTTAGAAACCCGTATGAGAGGACTCTGATAACTGATCGGGTAACTGAGTTGAGCAGTTGGTGCGGAATTTGGGTTGTGAGTTCTCTGACGTTGACGAGCCAATCTTTGCGTGTCGAAGCTTTGAAGTTGGGATAGGCACAGCCCAACGGGCTCTAGCAAACTGCCTGCTAAAGCGCGAGTAGATAGGCTGGAGCACGGGGCAAATCCCTGAGGGATCATGACGATCGAGTCCTCGAAGTAACCCTAGATGTAACCCTATCAACGCAAGACTGGCAAAACCAAGAATCTTTCGAAACTGCTTGGGAGCTTTTGGGACGACTTCAAAAAGCGTTTGAACCGAACCCGCCACGGCAGGAGTCAGCCCTCCCAAACCTACCGAGCACCCCAAAGAAAACTAGCCCGACTTAATGATAGTTATACCGTATTAAGGCGGATGACAGCACATGAATAAACTTCAAGCAAGAGGTCGAGCAGCTTTTTTTGTCAGGACTGCTGGCTCTAGTTTCTTGCCGCTGATCTAGCAGTAACCCTGAAAACGCCCCACGCACCGGCGGCTGCCGCTGTAGAGTAGTGCCAGTGACTGTGCCGATAAGTTCAAAGTAATGGCCGCAACTGATCCATCCTCTATGCCTTCGCCCAACGACGTTTCAGCTGTCAACTCCTCCGCCTCAGTTCAGCTCGATCTAGCGACCTGGCGGCAACAGTTCCCGGCCTTAACCCACAAAGCCTATTTCAACTACGGCGGACAAGGCCCCATGCCTCAGGCAGCTTTGAGCGCCATCCTGCGGGCTCATGAGCAAACGCAGATAGAAGGGCCGTTTTCCAATCGGGTAAACAGCGGCATCGGGGCAGCGGCGAACACCCTGCGCCAAACTTTAGCTCAAGAACTGGGCGTTCCAGCGGCATCTCTAGCGCTGACCGAGGACGTCACGGTGGGCTGCAACATTCCCCTTTGGGGCATCCACTGGGCGGCTGGAGACCATATCCTGCTAAGCGACTGTGAGCACCCTGGCGTGATTGCGGCTGTTGAGGAAATCTGTCGCCGCTTTGGAGTAGAGTCCAGCACCTGTCCGCTGCTGGCAACGCTCAACGATGGCGACCCGGTGGATGTGATTGCTCAACATCTGCGGCCCCAAACCCGGATGCTGGTGATCAGCCACGTGCTTTGGAATACGGGCCAGGTGCTGCCGCTACAGGCGATTGCTCGTCTTTGCCACGATCGCCCTCGCCCTGTACTGGTTCATGTGGATGCGGCTCAGTCGGTGGGCGCTTTGCCCCTCAACCTGACGGAGCTGGAAGTCGATTTTTACGCCTTTACCGGGCATAAGTGGTGCTGCGGCCCGGCGGGGCTAGGGGGGCTCTATGTGCGGCCAGAGGTCCTGGAGCAGACGCAGCCAACATATATTGGCTGGCGCGGCATAACGACCGATGAAGCTGGCAACCCTACTGCTTGGAAGCCAAACGCTCAGCGCTTTGAGGTGGCGACCTCTGATTACGCCCTGCTGGCGGGGTTAGAAGCTGCGATCGCAACCCATAATGCCTGGGGCACCGCCGAGGAGCGCTACCAACGCATCTGCCATTTAAGCGCCTACCTCTGGCAGCGGCTCGGGGAACTCCCGGGCATCGAGTGCTTGAAATCAACCCCGCCAGAGTCGGGCCTCATTTCCTTCTACATACTGGAGCAGGGTAGACCGTCGCCTGAGCGGCATCGGCAGTTGGTCAAGGACTTAGAGGACCGAGGCTTTCTGCTGCGGGTGCTGCTCTCGCCCCACTGTGTGC
>DATNQE010000521.1:0-9697 GCA_036702895.1 Trichocoleus sp.
CGACCATGCCCTTGATGCCGTAGGCCTTTGCCAGCAGCTCAAAGTCAGGCATGCCGACTTCCATATTGGAGCAGGAGTAGCGCTCTCCGTAGAAGGTTTGCTGCCACTGGCGCACCATACCCTGCCAGCCGTTGTTAATCACCACGGTCTTAACGGCAATGCCGTACTGAGCCAGGGTGCCCAGTTCCTGCAGGTTCATCTGGAAGCTGGCGTCGCCGCTGATGCAAATGACCTCTTCGTTAGGTAGGGCAGTTTTTGCGCCCATAGCAGCGGGCATGCCAAAGCCCATCGTGCCTAACCCGGCGCTAGAGATCCAGCGGCGCGGCCCGTTCTTGAGAAACTGCGCTGACCACATTTGGTGCTGGCCAACGTCGGTGGTGTAGAAAGCATTGGGCGCCTGGCGGCTGAGTTCCACGATGACTTCTTGGGGCGAAAGAACGTCGTCGTAGGACGGCACAACCAGAGGATAGTCCTGCCGCCAGCGCTCAACGCGCTCCCGCCAGGCTAAGGTCTGCTGAGGCAGCGGCGACTGCTTGTCCTCCTCCAAGCGGCGCAGCAGATCGACAAGAACCGTCTTGACGTCGCCCACGATGGGCACATCCGGCACGCGGTTTTTCCCGACCTCGGCTGGGTCAATGTCGATGTGGATGACCTTGGCTCGGGAAGCAAACTCGTCGAGCTTGCCCGTCACTCGGTCATCAAAGCGGGCACCAACAGCAATGAGAAGATCGCACTCGCTGACCGCAAAGTTGGCGTAGGCAGTACCGTGCATGCCCAACATGCCAACGGCCAGGGGGTGGTGCTCGTTAAAGGATCCCTTGCCCATCAGTGTGGTGGTCACCGGGATTTGAAAATACTCGGCTAGCTGCTGAATTTGGGCGTGAGCACCTGATGCGATCGCACCGCCGCCCACATACAGCAAGGGTCGCTCGGCCTGACGCAGCAGGCGAATGGCGTGATTAATCTGGCGAGGATTGCCCTTAACAGTGGGCTTGTAGCCGGGCAGCCGTACCTGATTGGGCAGCACTGGTTCATAGTCGAACTCCGCCAGACCCACATCCTTTGGCACATCGATCAGCACGGGGCCTGGCCGCCCTGTGCTGGCGATGTAAAACGCTTCCGCCACGATATGGGGAATTTGATGGGGCGCACGGGCGACATAGGAGTGCTTGACGATCGGCAAAGTGATGCCGTAGATGTCGGTCTCCTGAAAGGCGTCGCTGCCAATAGCTTCTAGAGGCACCTGCCCGGTGATAATCACCATTGGAATTGAATCCATTTGGGCAGTGGCAATGCCCGTCACCAGGTTGGTCGCACCAGGGCCAGAAGTACCAAAGCAGACGCCGACCTCACCTGTGGCGCGAGCGTAGCCGTCAGCCGCATGGGCAGCGCCCTGCTCGTGGCGCACCAGAATATGCTGAACATCTCCTGTCGCTTCGGCCCGGTACAGCTCATCGTAAATAGGCAAAATGGCGCCGCCGGGATAGCCAAAAATGTGCTTTACCCCGTGGCGCTTCAGGCTATCAATTAGGGCAAATGCTCCAGTGGCACGGCGAACGAGAACGTTACTTTGGGCTTGAACAGGAGAAGTCATGGGACAGCAACTCGACTATTTAAGTGTGACCACCAATACATCAAAAAACTTATTTTTTATCCATCATGCCCTGAAAAAGGACATCCTCACGAACAGAGGCGATAGTTTTTCCTTACCGCCATTATCGTCGGAGGATTTGTTAGATGGGCGCTCTTAGAAGGTCTGGATGCGTCAAATTTAGCTGACCTGTCTGAGCCAGTCTAGAGCTCAAAAATGAGCGGCCTACGGCAATACCCAAGGTTCTGTCGTTAAAGCATTGACCCTAACTGTAGTTAACAGAGCAGGTTTGGTGTCAAACAATGTTGACATTATTTGGGTCAGGCTGCATCCGTGAAGGCAGCATTTCCGCCAGATCCTGACTTAGCTGCAGTTCCAGTCTGAGTTCAGACGGTTTGTCAAGCGCTGCAGGATCAGTTGACACTGACTTCCTAAGGAGGTCTGTCAAAAGGTTTGTTCCGCGGTGGGCGCCTTAATACGCCTTAGAACGTTTAACGCTCTTTGCTGCGATCTGTATATTCACGCATTCTGTGTATTCACTCATGACCAGTGAGCAGCGCTTCTTCCAGACGGGCCGTGATGAAGCTAGCAGCCGTCGTGGGTATGCTGCCCCTTTCTAAATCTTGGCCTGGAGCTTCAGCCGAAAATGACGGTGGCCTTGAGAAATCCTGCATTCCAGAACGCTCCTGATGCAGGGGCCGGGTTGGCTGAACGCTCCTGGCATCGGCCTTATGGGTTAGTTGGCTTCTGGGCTGCACTACCTGCCAGCCCTCTACTTGGCTGGGCTGGCGCCAAAGATCGAGGTGAGAAACGGGTGGGTCAGCGTAGAAATCAAGGCCTTGGCTTCCTAACAGCCTGGAGGTGCCATGGGTGAACCTATCGTGGCTCAGGCGGCTGATGGGAAACGGGGCTGCCAGCGCTACGCCCCAACCGTCTAAAGCGAGCAGTGCGCCTACCGATCCCCCCTGGCAGTGCCAGTGGTGGGCAGCAGCAATTGCTCCTAGGCAGCCCGCGCTAAAGGCTAGAAAGTAGAGCCTGATAGCGGACAGCGCGGCCTGAGCTGGTAAATCCTCCCAGGACGCTAGCAAATGCTGTCTAATTTGATAGCCCGACAGCGGCGCCCAAATGGAATTGGCTGTGGGTATGACCAGGGTGGAAAAGGTTTGAAAAACAGAGTAGGCCGAGAGGTCTTGCAGCATGGATTGGGTGAGCTCTGGCGGATGAAAACCGGGGCAAACAACTAAGCAGTGTTCGTTCATCTGATGACGCAATCTTTACACTTCTGGAAAGTGGCAAAATGGGCTCTATTAATTTAGGTTTCGCTAAATATCGTTTTGCTTCTGATCGAATTCTCTCTAAGACAAAAAAAAGGAATTTTCCTAAAACTTAAGTAGGAGGCCATGCTGTTAGGTTGACGATATAGAAAATGCTTTTCTGGCATTTCTTGCAGGAAGAACATTTTTGCCAAGCCCTCATTGAACTCAACCCAGTCTCAGCGTCTATGCTGCTACCTCCTATGCGGAAACAGTGCATTGCTTATCCCTCAATAAACACTTAATGAGTGGCCTTGGCTGCTGTTTGGTGCGATCCCTGCTCTGTTTCTAAATTTTGCCCCTGATGAAATTTAGGGTTGGGCTTGCTCTAAAGCTACTTCTGATAACGACTGAAGGGCCGAGTGTACTGGCGTTTTAAGCCGTTTGGCGAGGCTCCTGCTGCCGGGGATCAGAGCCGCTGTTAACAGCCTGGCTTTTCCTGCCGTTTAATTTGTTGCCCCGCTTCCTCACACAACTTGGAATCCTACAATGCCACAAACAATTGTTAATTTTGCCCTGCCAGTTGTTTCTGAAAGGATTGATGAAATTCTTGCAAGCTACCCTTTTTATCCTTATCAATACGCTTTCTCTACCTCTGAACGGCGGCAAAAACTTGCTGCCTATGTGCTGAGCCGTATCCCTGCCTACTATGTGACTATGGATCAAGCCGCAGCTTGTTCTTTAGAGTCACCGCGCAACTGCTACTCAGCTGAGCAGCATCAGCAGATCGAGCAGTTAATTCACCAGGGAATTGAGCATTTGTTGAGCTCGGTGCGGAGCTGGGAACCTTATTCAAATCATGCTTCGGCTTCTAATCATCGCCCAGCTTGCGGCTCAGAATCAGACTCTGATATGACGCCCTCCTCCTGGTTTGGCTGAATCTGCTATGCAGAGGAAACCTCGCACACAAACGTTCGGTTCTACCCATAGTTGAATCCTAAATAGGGACGTAGTCTCTTAATAGGTGGGTCTAATTGGGCCCAATCCGAGCCTATTTCGAGATTCATGTCCAGTTATACTGCCAAGATCTGCCGTCTCTCTAGATGTTTCGCGTGAGATGGGCAACTGTGCCTCTGGTAGGCTAAAGCAGAAATTTGGCGTATAGCGGCGGGTAGAGCAGCGAGTAGCACTGTGAACCAAAACTATCCCTCCTTAAGCAGTCTTTTGGCGAGTGAGGCGCTCCAGTTTCGGAACTTTGGTTCTGAACTGGCGGCTATGGATGCTCAGTCGCGCTCTAGCAGCGATCGCACTCAGTGCCGACTGCAGGCAGAGGCAGACTGGTGGGCCGCCATTGCGGCGCTGACCCATCTGCTGCACTTATACTCGCAGCCGTCTGATACGGCGATGGCAGAGGCTCCAGAAACACGACTGGCCGCTTGGGAGGGGCTGGTGCTGGCAGGTCCCCTGCCGGTGCTGTGGGATCAGTCCCTGGTGCAGCGGCTCTCGACCTGGGTACTGCTGCCGGAGCCGTTGGAGGGTCTACTGGCTGTGGCGCGGCCGCTGCTGCCAGATGACGGTAGCGGCCAGGGACGGCAATCCGAGGCGCTTCAAACGATTCCCCTGCCTGTAGGCGACAGCCTTGCCGCTGAGCGCTTCTGTCTGGTATTGACATCGGCATTTAGCCTGTCTCTAGTCATGGGCAGTGACCCCCAAGGGCGGGCGCAGTTTCAGTTCTCGTTTGATCCTGAAACTAACGAACAGGTTTGGGGGCAGTTGCGATCGCGTATTGCCCAAATTCGCCCGCCCCTGCTCCCGACTGTGGACAAGGTAGCTGAGCAGTTTCCCCGGAGCGTACCTGACTACCGGGCAGTGACTCAGTTTACCCGTCTGCTGCTAGCTCAGGTCCGCCAACAGGCGAGCAGTGGATCGGGCTCTGAGACGAGCTCAACACCTGAGACCGGCCATGGAGCTGCTAATTCTGCAGTTAGACTGCTGGCGCTAGAGTCTCCCGGTACCTTAGACGGCTATAGGCAACACGTTGAGGAAGTCCTGTATCGGGAGAACCCACCGCTGGGGCTACCGCAGACAGCAGGGACGAACCGGTCTAAGAGAGTAGCGAAGGACGCTGATCCGACCGCCACTAGCAGCTCCATCGGCAGTAATGATGCGGAACTGCTCAAGGCGATGGCCCATGAGATTCGCACGCCGCTGACCACCATTCGCACGCTGACGCGATCGCTTCTCAAGCGCAAAGATCTGCCTGAAGCGGTGGTTCAGCGCCTCCAGCTAATGGATCGAGAATGCACCCAGCAAATTGATCGCTTCAACCTCATTTTCCGGGCTGTAGAGCTCGAAACCGATGGCAGCCGCCAGCCTAAGTCGCCTCTGTCAGCCATTTCCCTCAGCCAGATCTTTCAAGACTCAATTCCCCTGTGGCAGCAGCAGGCTGAGCGGCGCAATCTCACGCTCGAGGTGAAGGTGCCGGCTCAAATGCCGATGGTCACCAGCGACCCCACCATGCTGAATCAAGTGCTTACCGGGCTAATTGACCGCTTTACCCACAGTCTGCCGCCCTACAGCCACATTCGGCTGATGGTCAGCCTGGCGGGCCATCAGCTTAAGCTGCAGTTTCAGTCCCAGCCGAAATCTGATTCGTCGGCGTCGGCAACCTGCCAGCAAGCCTCAGTTTCGCCGTTTCGCTCAGTGGGGCAGCTGCTGATGTTTCAGCCCGAAACGGGTGGCCTCAGCCTCAATTTGGACGCAACGAAAAACCTATTCCAGGCCCTGGGAGGCAAGCTAATTGTTCGACACAAGCCTCAGCGCGGAGAAGTACTGACGGTGTACCTGCCCCTGGAAACCCGCAGCCTGTAGCTGCAGCTGAAGCACTAGCTGCCCTAACGCGGAGTCCGTCGGTGGCCAGTAGCCAGATTAACTTTGCTGCAGCGGTATGCGAGCCCTGAAGCTGCTGCCGCTGCCGGGCTGGCTGTTGACCATCACGGAGCCGCCACAGTAGGCCAGCAGCTGCTGCACAATGGAGAGCCCTAGACCTGCCCCCTCCGTTTCGCCAGGGGGCAAATTGCGCCCCCGGTAAAAGTGATCAAAGATGTTGGGCAGCTCTGTGGGGGCAATGCCAACCCCGGTATCTCGTACTTCAATTTCAGCAAAGTCATCCTGGCGGCGGGCGGTTACCCAAACCTCGCCGCCGTCTCGCGTGAACCGGATGCTGTTATTGAGCAGGTGAATCACAATCTGCCGCAGCCAGGGTTCAGGGCAGATTACCGGGGGCAGATTCTGAGGGATGGTGTAGGCCAGCATAATGCCCCGCTCCTGCGCTAGGGGCTGGTAGGTGCTAACAATCGGCGGCACGGTATCAGACAGCTGCAGCGCCTGGGGCCGCATCTGGCCCAGGCTTGTCTCCATTTGCAACAGATCGAGAACGCCGCTAATGAGAGAACTCTGGCGATCGCATTCGCGGGTAATCATATCCATGTACCGCTGCCGCTGCGGTCCCTTAAGGGCGGGAGAGGCCAGTAACGTCAGCGCTGTCTTTATAGTGGCTAGAGGGGTTCTCAGCTCTTGACCAACGGTGTTGAGAAAGTCATCCTTGAGCCGCAGGGTGTTGAGCAGCACCTCGTTTTGGGAAGACAGGTTCGAGGCCGCTAGCGCCTGCTTGCGGTAGGCCGAGGTAGACTGGCGCAGGTGCTCCTGCTGGCGGAACTGCCACCCGAGCCAGCGATCGAGCAGAGCAGTATTGCCTCCATCAGAGGCCGCTTTTAGAGGCGCTAAACAGCCCTCCTGCCAGTGATCTAGGAGCTGCTGAAATCCGGGTGGGGCTGCAGGCTGCTGAACCGAGCTCTGCAGTACCCCCTGTACCGACTGCAGCAGGTCAGTGATCAGCTCTGGATTTACTGAGCAGTACACTTCCAGGTAAAGGGAGCTGTTGGGCAGCGCTGAAGGTAGCTCTAGGGGGGAGTCAGCAGTATTGCTAGCCTCGTCTTCAGGATCGAGCAGGGGAGCCGCCGAGGTTGAGCGAATGCGGCGCACCACCAGCATGACCGTAAAAGCGGGAGACAAAACAATCAGGAAGTACTCTCCTCGCCAGACCTGAGAGTTTATTAGGGGCAGCAGGGTAATACCGGGACCCGCTGCATCGCTTTCGGGCGTGCGGGTGAAGACGTAAAGCTGACTGCGGCCGTCCATGGCCTGACAGTAGCGCTGCAGATCCTCTTGCCAAAGAGGCCCGCGAGGAAACTTGGCCAGCAGGGTTCCTGTAATTTGGTAGGTTTCCAAAAAATCTGCCGTGGACTGCAGAATGGCTTTGAATCCCTTGGGCTTGATTTGAATGATGTCTGGATTGGCTGAGCTGGCTTGAATAATTTGGTGCAGCGAACCCTCTTCATGACGATAGGACTGCATGGTGCTCCAAGGACTGGGGGCCGGTGTGCTTACGGTCTCCTGCTGATCTTTGGACTCAAAGTGCCGGTTGGAACCAGCACCCTAGTCCGAGGGCCAGTCAGAGAAGAGTTTTCATGACAAACCGAGGCCAGGCGAGCTGCCTAACCGATTTGATAGAAGTATCTGGCAAAACGCTTAATTTGGGCCGAAATTGTTGCGGGAGTTCATAAAAGCTCCCAGTGCAGCCTCCAAGCCTACTGTCGCTTTCGCCGTTGAGCTAGGCCTGAGTGCTCCAGTAGGGGCCGGCTCAGGAGTGAGTGGTTGGAGGCAGCTACAGCGACAACCGCTGTAATGAGGACGGGGAGCAGGAGGGTGACCCCTGTTTGAGACCAAGCCTCTGCCCCCCGACTCGTCAAATGTTCTCAGTGCTGTGACATCAGCGCTGTGACATCAGCGCTGTGACGAATGCGACAACAGTTCCGTTGCCGTTAGGGCTGATAGCGCCACTGCAGCGCCTCACGGGCCTGTTCCCGGTCGTCAAAGTGAATCTTCTCGGTGCCCAGGATTTGGTAGTCTTCGTGGCCTTTGCCGGCGATGAGAATGCCGTCGCCTGGCTGAGCCTGCAAAATGGCGCTGCGGATGGCGGCGGCGCGATCGCAAACCACAGCATCCTCTCCCAGCGTTGCCGGAATGCCCGCTAAAATGTCCTGCAAAATCTGCTGTGGGTCTTCGGTGCGGGGGTTGTCGGAGGTGACGACGACCGCATCAGCCAGATCGTAGGCAATACGGCCCATTTGAGGTCGCTTGGTGCGATCGCGATCGCCGCCGCAGCCAAAAACACAGATCATGCGGCCGTTGATGAAGGGGCGGGCAGCTGCCAAGGAATTCTTGAGGCTATCGGGGGTGTGGGCGTAGTCTACAATCACGCTGATGTCCTGGTCCGGCTGAATCTGCACCCGCTCCATACGGCCCGGTACGCCTGGAAATTGAGGTAGCGCTGCCACCAGCGGCTCCAGCGGCAAACCCAGGTGGAGCAGAGTGCCTACTGCGGCCAGCAGGTTTTCCAGGTTAAACTGCCCCACCAGGGGTGAGGAAAAGGCAGCGGTGCCCATCGGCGTGTGCAGCTGGCCGCTGACCCCGGTCGCCTGATACTGCAGGCCGCTAGTGTAGAGATCGGCCTGGGTATCGGTTGTGCTGTAGCTCCAGACTCGATCAGGCCCGAGCTGCTCGATCAGCCGCTGTCCGTAGGGGTCGTTTTTGTTGACCAGGGCCCGACCCTGCAGGTAGTCATCGCTAAACAGCAGCGCCTTGGCGCCAAAATAGTCCTCTAAGTCCCGGTGAAAATCGAGGTGGTCCTGGGTCAGGTTGGTGAAGACTGCGGCTTCAAAGGGGCAGCCCCACACCCGCTTCTGCGCCAGCGCGTGGGAGCTGACCTCCATCACGGCAACGGTGGCGCCTGCGTTGCAGGCAGCTGCCAAATCGGCCTGGAGCTCTACGGCAAAGGGGGTGGTGTGCAGGGCCGTTCTTTGGTGGCCGGGCCAGCGGCTGTAGAGGGTGCCCAGTAGCGCCGTTGGGGTTTGGGTTGCCTGCAGCAGGTACTCAATCAGGTGGGTAGTGGTGGTTTTGCCATTGGTGCCGGTCACGCCCACCAGCTTGAGGGCTCGAGCCGGGTAGCCGTAGAAGGCAGCGGCGACCTCAGCGCCAGCCGCTACCATATCGCTCACGGCAATGACGCAGGCTGCGGAATCGCTGACGGGGCGGTTCTGTAGAGCAGCGGGAGAAACGAGGGCTGCGATCGCACCCGATGCGATCGCGCTAGGCCAGAACTCGCCGCCGTCCACGCGAGTGCCGGGCATCCCAATGAACAGGTCACCGGCCTGAGCGGCATGGGAATTGGTGCAAAGGCCTTTAATCTCGGCCTCTAGCGCCGGGTGCTCCGCAATTGAGTCTAGGGCTACAAGCCCTTCGGGCAGGCAGGCCAGCAGTTCGCGCAGGATCATGTCAGCAACTCCTCACATCACTGGATGGGTATTATTCTGCCTTACCGGAGAGATAGGACTGTATCAAACGCTCCACCTGAGCGACCGAGGCGCGAGGAGAAAGCCGGGGCAGGGGTTGCTCTTGCGGGCCGTCCGCTGTTTCGACTACTCGGCAAAGCACAGGAATTTCGTACTGGTAGCGGGCAAACCAATCTGGCCGGCTGGTGATGTCCCGCGTTTCTAGCTCAAACGGCAGGTGGCTTAGCGCTGCCAGTTTTTCTGCCAGCCCTTCACAGAGGTGGCAGCCGGGCTTGCTGTAGAGTACGAGCTGCGTCATGGTCCTGGCCTCTCCCTAGGCTGCTGAAGGGTGCATCCTGCCTTCAGGCTCAAATGGCAGCCGTGGCCGCGGCCTGTCAAACTTTCTGCGGCTGTTATCATACTGCCTTTAGAACGCCTCGCGTGTTGCTTGAGCCACCCAG
>DATNQE010000336.1:0-2094 GCA_036702895.1 Trichocoleus sp.
CGTGGCCGCTGATCTCGGGGTTCTGGTTGTTGAAAATCTCCAGGTTTTGATCGATAAACGACCGGACGTACTCGTTTGTGTTGTACAGCTCCCACAGCAGGTCTTTGACAAACTCGCTCTGGTACTTACGCTCTTTTCCTGTCGTTTCTGCCGACAGGTTTTTGACCATGTAGAGAATGCCCAGCAGCTTGATGAAGTCTGGATCATTGCGGCCTAGAGACTGAGCCAGCCGATCCATGCCGTAGTTGAGGAACTGCGTGTATGACTCAATGCGCAGCGGAATCTGCAGGCTGTAGTAGTTCACTTTGAGCCCAGAGTGGTCGTAGCTCAGGGTGATCTCGCCGTTTTCCAGACAGTTGCCGTAGAAGTCCCCCAGCATAGGGGTGAGGATTTTGCCCCGGAAGTCATCGAAGGGGTGCTCCCACTCCACATCAAAAAAGTCGCAGTACTCTGAGTGGGGGCCGTGCTCCAGAATGTCGATCAGAAAAGGGTTTTCGGAGTCGTAGGCCATGTGGTTGGGCACGATGTCCTGCAGCCAGCCCATGCCGCGCGAATGCAGATCTTCAACCAGGTTGTTGAAGTCTTCCTCCGTACCCAGTTCAGGGTTGAGCTGCCCCGGATCGACCACGTCGTAACCGTGGCTGCTGCCTGCGCGGGCCTTAAAAATGGGGGAGGCATAGATGTCTGAAATGCCCAGTTCTTCTAAATAGGCAACGATTTTGTGGGCGTCGTTAAAGCCAAATTCCTGGCGAAATTGCAGCCGATAGGTGGCGGTCGGTATACGCATGAGAGATATCCCCGATGAGTTGGCAGAACTAGGCAAGCGTGGCGTCTGTTTGGGCGGCTTCGTACAGCACAAAGCTGTGGGGCGAAAGAGTTAACTCCTGAGCGGTTTCCAGCACCTCTGGGGTCTGGCTTCCAGGTCCCTTCCAGGATACATCTGCCGAGTCTAGCCGCTTCTGCCAGCGGCCCTGTGCCTTGATCTGCTGCACCGCAGGCTGCTCCTGGAAGTTCATCAGGCAGGCCAGCTTTTGGCCCTCGTCCCAGCGCTGCAGCAGAATCACCTGGTCGCCAATGCAGTCAGCGCTAAGGGATTCCACACCGGAGTCGGGCATCCGCAGGGCAGGCTCCTCCCGGCGCATCCGAATCAGGGTTTGGTACAGGCTCCAGAGGGTTTGGTGGTGCCCCTGCTGGCGCAGATCCCAGTTCAGCTTTGACTGGTTGTAGGTGTCGCGGCTAAAGGCGTCGGGCGCTTCGCCATCGGCATGAAACGCTTCGAACTCACGCTTGCGGCCTTCTCGCACAGCCTTGATTAGATCGGGATCGCTGTGGCTAATGAAGTAAAGGAAGGGGGCAGGCTCGCCGTACTCCTCACCCATAAACAGCATCGGCAGATAGGGCGAGAGCATCAACGCTCCAGCCAGCAGCTTGAGCCCTTCATAGGAGGTCAGGGCCGTCATGCGATCGCCCATCATCCGGTTGCCCACCTGGTCGTGGTTTTGGGAGCACACCACGAACTGATAGGGGGGGCAGTGGCGAGCGTCGCTGCCGTGGTAGCGCTTGCGGGTTTTGGAGTAGGACCAGTCGTAGACAAAGCGGTTTTTGAAGGCTTTGGCCATGTCGTCGCAGGTGCCAAAGTCTTCGTAGTAGCCCTGGGTTTCGCGGGTCAGCAGCACGTGCAGGCAGTGGTGGAAGTCATCGCTCCACTGCGCTGCTAGGCCGTGGCCGCCCTTCTCGGAGGGGTCGATCACCCGCACGTCGTTGAGGTCGCTCTCGGCGATCAGGTAGGCCGGAAAGGCGCGGTCCTTCAGGGTCTCCTGCACGGTTTCCTGCATCTCGGCCAGGACGTGCTTAGCACCAAAGTCGTAGATGGCGTGAACAGCGTCTAGCCGCAGCGCGTCAAAGTGAAAGTCCCGTAGCCAGTAGAGGGCGTTTTCAATAACAAAATTGCGAACACCCTGGCTGTAGGCGTCGTCGTAGTTGATGGCGGCGCCCCAGGGGGTCTTGTAGTGCTCGGTGAAGTAGGGGCCAAAGTCGCGAGTGTATTTGCCCTCAGGACCAAAGTGGTTGTAGACCACATCGAGAATGGCAGCT
>DATNQE010000337.1:0-11570 GCA_036702895.1 Trichocoleus sp.
CGCATTCGCAACCATTGAAAAGTCCTCTAACTGTTTAGAAGTGCAAAAGTAGGGTCGATTCAGCTAGCCTTAAACCCGCTTGATTTGCTGACTAGATAGGTAGGCTTCGGGGTTCTCCGGATCAAAGGTGATGCCATCAAAGAAGGTTTCAACACCGCGAGAGGTGGAGGTGGGAATGTCGGCCGCTGCAAAACCAGCCTCTTTTGCCGCTTCCAGCCACAGGTCGCCGCGGTTCACCTGATCGATCAGCTTTCTGGCCATATCGAAGTCTTGAATAGCGCCGTTGTGGAAGTTCCACCGCATAGTCTCGGTCAGGAACCACAGGTCATGGCTCTTGTAGGGGTAGGACACGCTGCCGATGTCATCCTTCCAGTACAGAGGGCCAGCCTTGAAGTCGTTGACTTCGGGCTTACCGTCTCCCAGGTTGTATTTACCTTGGTAGGGCGGGGTCAGCACTTCAGCCGGGACGTTGAAGTAGTTACGGCCTGAGCAAATTTGCACGAGCTCCTGCCGGTTAGCGGGGTCGTCGCACCACTGCTGAGCTTCCATAACGGCTTTCAGCAGGGCTTTTGTAGCATTGGGGTTTTTGTCTACCCAATCGGCTCGAACTGCTAGGTACTCCTCGGGGTGGAACTTCCACATTTGGTGGGTCAATATCGACATGAACCCGATGTCATCGGCAACGATGCGGTAGGGCCAGGGGTCGCCAGTACTGAAGGCATCCATAGTGCCGGTGCGCATACCCTGAACAGTTTCTGCAGGCGGAACGGCTAGCAGGTCAATATCGCGGTCAGGGTCAACGCCGCTTGATGCAAACCAGTAGCGAATCCAGAAATCTTGGTTCACGTTGGGAAAGGTATGGGCTGCCTTAAACTTACGGCCCTGGTCCTTCTCAAAGCCCTTGATATAGTCTGGGTTATTAATTTTTAGACCCACCCCTTTTTGTCTATTTAGGCCCGAAATGGCGATGCCATTTCCTTGAGTGTTTAGCTGGGCCAAAACGTACATTGGCACTTTATTACCGTTAGTAATAATGCCTTCAGTAATCAAGTGAGGCATGGGCATTTGCCACTGCCCACCGTCAATGCCGCCGCCAGAAGAGCCAATCACAACGTTGTCTCTAGCAGAGGCCCAGTTAGCCTGTTTGGAAACTTCTACCCCAGTCATTCCATACTTATCAAAAAAGCCTTTTTCTTTGGCAATGACGAGGGGAGCTGATTCCACAATGGGAATGAACCCGAGTTTGATAGTGGTTACTTCAGGAGATGCACCATTGCTTACGTTGACAGCAGGTGTAGCGGACGCACTAGCGGGGGTAGCGCCAGTGTTGGCCTCTGGAGGATTGCCTAAGCAACCCTTTAGAAAAACTGCTCCAGCAGAGGCTCCCGCCAGGGTCATAAATTTACGACGAGATGCTTTCGGCAAATAAGACATAAGACCTCCTAACAGCCTTAATTAAAGGTTGCAAAGCAAAGACAAAAACAGCCTTTTTTCTGTATTTCGGGCATGAAAATCTGCTGACTAAAGAGTCACATTAGACCCAGTAGACAAGCAGAGTATTCATTACTTAGGACAAGACTTAAACAGATTGGATGCGGTTAGCCGCGCCTGTTATTAACTTGATTTACAGTCTACAGGGTTGAACCTTGAAAAAACCGCATGGTTGAAGGCTTGTATTAGATAAAAACTAAATCGTTGTTATAAGCATACATTGATTAATGTCTAGTAGAAGATAGATTTGCATTGACTTTTATATATGCCTGAAGCCGTTTGTGACCCTATAGAGCCTGAATGCCCTGGTGCATCAAGCGAAATTTATGGATGTGGGTATGTGTGGCTTGTCCTAAATGTCCGTCGGTACAACGGTTTCAGGCCTCTGCGCCCCTATAGAAGCAGGTGGTTTGATTAGGACACGGGGTGCAGGGGCGAAACCGCCAGCTTGGGGCACAGCTTTCATCCCCCAGTCCTCTCAAACATCCCAACTAGCTCGATGCAAGCTATACGTGCAAAAGAAGGTATGGACAAAGAGAGAGGGTGCGATCGCTAGATCGCACCCTCTCTCTTTGCCTTAACTAAGTCCTCGACTAAACCCGACTAACGGCTGTAAACCGGGTCTTCCTGGTACTCGTGGGACGCTTGCCGACGCCCCGACCGCGGCGGTTTGCCCTCGCGCCCCAGCACCTCGTGCAGCAGCGTGTAGAAGCAGGGGATGATAAACAGGGTGAGCAGCGTCGCCAGGGAGAGACCGGAGAAGACCACGACCCCTAGAGGCTGGAGAAACTCCGAGCCCTCGCCGATGCCCAGGGCCAGCGGAAACAGGCCCAGCACCGTGGTAATGGTAGTCATCAGAATGGGCCGCAGGCGCTGGGGCGCAGCCCGCAGAATGGCTTCCTGCCTGGAGCAGCCGGTTTCTTTGTGGATCTGGTTGGCTAGCTCCACCATGATGATGGCGTTGTTGACCACAATACCGACCAGCAGCACCGCGCCGACAATCACCGTCGCGCCAATGGCAGTCTGGGTCACAAACAGACCTAGAATGCCGCCCGCCAGCGCCAGGGGCACTGTCAGCATGATCACCAGGGGGTCGATCAGAGAGTTGTACTGCACCGCCATCACGGCAAAGACCAGGAACGCCGCCAGGCCGCCCAGCAGTTTCAAAGACCCCTGCAGCTGGCGGTTGGCCTCGGCGCTGCTGCCGGGGAGGGTGGTCACGCCTTCGGGCAGATCCAGGTCGGCCAGAATTTGGTCGGCCTCTGCGATCGCATCTCCCAAACTAACTCCGTCGCCCAAGCTGCCCGCAATCAGAAATACCTGCCGCTGGTTGATTCGCTGAATTTCGCCCGGAGCTTCGCCAATTCCTATCTGAGCCAAATCGCCCAACTGCAGCAGCTGTCCGCCGCTGGTAAAGACCGGAATTTCGCGCAGCTGCTCGGGCCGCTGTACTGACCCCGGCGTGAGCTGCACCTGGATGTCCACCAGGCGATCCTCCCGCTGCAGCTGAGTGGCAACGGTGCCGTTGAGAGCCGTTTCTAACGTGGCTCCCAGCTCCTGAGCGCTTAGGTTGAGGTCGGCTACCCGCTCCCAGTCAGGGCGCACCTGCACCTCAGGCTGGGGCTCTTGAGCGTCGGGACGATAGCGGGCCAGAGTTGCGTTTTGGCGTAGGGCTGCCAGCACCTGTTGCCCAGCCTGGTTGAGGGCCTCGGTGTCTTGCCCCTGCAAAATGATGTCGATGTCGGCCCGTACAGGAGAGTTGCTGAGAATTAGACCGCGCACGCTGCCGGGACTTAGCCGCAGGGTGGTGTCTATTAAGGGAAACTGCTCAACCTCGGCGGTAATGCGATCGACAAAAGCCGCTACGTTGGTGCCGGACTTGAGAATGATCGTGCTAGAGCCGCGCAGCGCGTTTTCAGAGGTGGAGTTGCCAAACAGACTGCCCCCAGCGGTGCTAAACACAAACTCGGTTTCGGGCTGGGCCAGCAGCACCTCGTCTACGGCGCTCATCACCCGGCGGTTGCCCTCCACCGTCGTGCCCGACGGAAACTGGGCAAACAGCTGAGCCTGCCCGTTGTTGATGCGGGGCAAAATCTCTTGGGGAATATGGCCCACCATTAGGAAGCTACCGCCACCAAAAAGCAGCACGGCGGCGCCAACTATCAGCAGTCGCCGCCGCAAAATCCAGCCAAGAAGCTGGCCGTAGCGGTAGGCCACCCCGTCTAGCCGCTGGCTGAACCAGCGAAATGGCCCCAAATTGCGCAGGGAGTTTTTGCTGTTGATCAGCAGCAGGCGAGCTGCCAGGGCGGGCACCACCGTTAGCGCGACTACTAGCGAAGCGGCCACTGAGAAGCTAATGGTCAAAATTAGCTCGTTAAACAGCAGCGATACAAAGCCGCCAATGAGCAGAAACGGCAGCACAGCCACCAGATTGGTGGTGGTTGAGGCCAGCAGGGCCGACTCTAGCTCTTGGCTGCCTTCCTCAGCCTGCCGCAGGACCTCTCGCTTGCTCGGGCCAGCGGTGTGACCGTTGCCATTCCTCTGATTGTGGCCGTTAGGACCGCCATGACCATTGCCGTTGCCATTGCCGCTGCCGCTGCTGCTGCCGTTCTGGGCAGCTGCGCCCATCTCAGATCCCTCTACCCGGCTGGCAATGTTCTCCAGCATCACAATGGAGTTGTCCACTACGATGCCAACGCCCAGGGCCAGTCCCCCCAAGCTAAAAACGTTGAGGCTGAGGCCAAAGAGCCCCATCAGCATCAACGCCGCCAGGGTCGCTAGGGGAATCGCCAGCACGATAATGAAGGTTTGCCGCAGCGATCCGAGGAACATGAGAACTGCGATCGCAGCCAGCAGCGCGCCCGTCAGACCAGAGGTTGTAACGTTGCGGATGGAGTTTTGAATGAAGCGAGACTCGTCTAAAGTCGCCGTCATCTCCATGTCCTCCGGCATCAGCCCCGACTGCCGCATGGTTTCTAATCGTTCCTGCACCCCTTCGACCACCTCTACGGTGTTGGCATCGGGCTGCTTTTGAATGCTGACTTTCACTGCCGGGCTGCCGTTGAGAGTGACAAAGACCCGCTGCTCCGCAGTGCCGTCTTCAATCGTGGTCAGGTCGCGCAGGTAGACTTGCTGCGGTGGGTCAGTGTTGGCCACTGTAATCGCTAGGTTCTCTAAGTCCTCCACTGACTCAAAGCGCCCCAGCAGCCGAGTCGGCGATTCTGCATCGCCGCCCCGCAGGCGTCCACCAGAGGTGTCCTGGTTGCGGGCCTCTAAAGCATTGAGTACGTCTGGCAGGGTGATGCCCGTTGCCTGCAAGCGCTGCAGGTCGATGTTGACCTGCACCTGCTCCTCCACACCGCCGGAGACATCGACGTTAGCGACCCCCGGAACGCGCGTGAGCTCCCGTGCCAGCTCTTGCTCGGCAAAGATGCGCAGATCGAGCAGCGGCAGCGAGGGAGAGGTCAGCGCCATTTCATAGACCGGCAGCTGAGAGGGATCGACCTTAAACAGGCGCGGTGGGTCTAAGCTGTCGGGCAAGCTGTCGCGGGTGCGGTTGAGCGTAGCAGTGGCGTCATTAAGCGCCTGGTCAATGTCTCCCCCTGGGGCAAAGTACAGATCGATGCTGACCTGGCCCTCCCGGGTTTGAGAGAAGACTTGCAGGACCCCTTCGGTTGCTGACAGAGCTTCTTCCAGAGGGCGCGTAATCTCGTCAATTGCCACCTCTGGCGCAATGCCTGGAGAAGCAATGCGCACCCCAATGCGGGGGTAGGTAATAGACGGCAGCAGATCGACCGGCAGCTGGAGCGTGACAAACACCCCCAGCACAATCAGAGTGAGCGTCAGCATCAGAGTACCGATGTGCCGTCGAATGGCAAGGGTACTCAGGCTGGGCCTAAATGCCGCGGATTCTTGTGACATAAGCTTTGTGCCTGAAGGAGCAGAGGAAGTGAGGGCAGTAGGGGAGTGATGATACTAGGGAGACCATCTCAGGGCGGGGCTGACGTTAAGCCACACCAGCAGCGCAAGCTGAGGCGAACCTTCCCACACGGATCTGTTGGCGTGTTTGCTATGACTCCGACAGGAGGCTCGGCTGCACGGGCTGTCCTGGCTGGAGCGGCCCGCTGCTGCGGATGACGTACGATTCGCCCGGCTGCAGCCCGTCTACAATTTCGACCTGGCCGTTGGACCGCTGCCCCAGCCGCACCGAGCGCAGCTCAACGGTGGGCTCTGCTCCGGCGTTTGCCACGACAAAAACAGTGCTTGCCCCACTATTGGCCGCGGCATTCGTTCCGGCATTCGTTCCGGCATTGGCCTCGGTATTGGGCCCCCCGGCACTGGCCCCGCCGTTGCCCTGAGCAGTTTCCTCCCCACTACCTATTTCCAGGGCGCTTTCAGGCACCACAACGGGGACATTAGCGCTAGCCCCAACCCGCACTCGGGCCAGCAGGCCGCTGCCAATCGAGCCGTCTGGATTGGGCAGCGTAATGTCAATGGGAATTAGCCGCGAGGCTGGATCGGCAACGGGCGAAATTCGAGTAACTTGGCCTGTGAAAGTCTCACCCGGAAAGGCATCGAGCTGCACCTGCACCGATTGACCCAGGGTAAATGTGCTCCGGTCGCGATCGGAGACTTGAATTCGCACCTGGACTTCGGCAAAGCTTCCAAGCTCCAGCACAGGCTGACCGGCCTGAAGAAAATCGCCGGGTTCGGCTAGCCGCTGCAGCACTACCCCCGACAGCGGCGCGGTCAAGGTGCTGTTGGAGAGGCGGGCCTGGTCCTGCGCCAGCAGCGCCCGCTGAGCTTCTACCCGCTGGGCCGCCGAGGCGACGGCCTGCTGCCGGGTACGCACCTGCTCCTCGGCAGAGCGCAGCGCCTGGAGAGACGTCTGTCGGGTTGTCTGGCTGCGCTGGGCCTCCTGGGCAGAGATGGCGCCCCGCTCGGCCAGGGCCTGCAGCCGCTCGGCGTCGTCTGCGGCCAGCTGGTACTCGGCCCGTGCCTGCTCGACCAGGGTGCGGGCATCGGCGAGCTGGGCTTCGGCCTGAGCCACTTCAAACTGGCGCGCGGCCAGTTCGGCATTGGCCTCGCCCACACTGGCGCGCAGCACCTGCGGGTCTAGCTGGGCGAGCAACTGACCCGGGGCAACCCGATCGCCCACGTCCACCGTCAGGTTGATAAGCTGGCCTTCTGTTTGCGATCGCAGCGATACCTGCCGTTGGGGTGCGGTGCTGCCGGTGTAGGTGCGGGCGGCCCCATCGGCTCCCGGTTGAGCTACAGCCACATCAACCACGGCTTTTTCCTGTCCACCGCCAGACTGATTGCCTTCAACCTGGCCTTGCTCAGGTCTACTGCAGCCTGTTGCCAGCAGTAGACCCGCCATGAGCCCTAGAACGACTCCCCTTGCCATACGCGTGATTCCCCCAACTGTGTCGTTTAACTGTTTTGCCTAGCGGCTATATCGAGTTGTCTGCTTTCTGCTGAGTGATATTGAGTTGTTAGCCAGCCTGTTTAGAGGCTGCTCCGAACTGATTAGCCTCCCTAAACGACTTTTTTCAGCCGAGCCTACTGCCTTGCCTGCCTGCTGCGGGCGGATAGCCAGGCAACCACTCAAGAGCTGACGCTTATTAATATTGGATCAACTAGTCCTCACGGGAATGAACCGGCGGCCTCTTCCCTTCATTTTGGGAGAATTAGCGACTTTCGTCATTACAAAACTTAATTATCTAAAATGCCGCTGGCAGGCGGCTCACCTTTTAGACTGACAGGATAAAAAATCGGTTCAACTGAGTTAGCTATGGGTTCGAGGGTGACGGAACGGTGGACAGCGCTCGTAACAGGACGCGCAACGGGGCAAGCAGCAGGACACGTAGGAGCAAAAGCCAAAGGGCCAGCTCAATCTGATAGTTCCAAACCAATTTGGGCTGCTAGCGCCACTAAGGGAATTGCTGGCGGACTGGCTGGGGTAGCTCTGATGACGGCTGCCGGAGCACTGCCCGCGCCCGCTGCAGAAGCGACTCAAGCTGAAAGTGCAGCGCCCGGCGTAGCAGCGCCTTACTGCCCTGACCAAACTCAGCAGGGGCTGAACCACTGCACTGCCATTTGGCTTAAGACTGCCGAATACCTGGAGTCGTTGGTCTATGAGGATTTGCGCCAGAGTTTGGATCTGAGCGAGCGGGTGCAGCTTGCGATCGCAGAAGAGCACTGGCAGGCCTTCCGCCAAGCCCAGTGCGAGATGGAGAGTGAGCCCTTCAAGGAAGGCTCCATCTACCCGCTGATCTACGGCAGCTGCATGGCCCAAACCACGAACGACCGCACTGCCGACCTGCAGGAGTGGGGCAACGCGGAGCTGCCTGCGGCTACAGCCGAAGCCAACCTACAGGGTCTGCTGGCCCAGCAGAACTGGGCCGACAGTGAGGCTCAGAAGCGATGGGAAGCCTATCGCAACCTGCAGTGTGACTTTGAGGCCAACTACCGAGACGACCGGCCCGAACAGTACCGGCAGTGCGTCAGCCGCTTGACCCAAACCCGCATCCTGCGCCTGCAGGCTCTAGCTGACCAGCCGGAGAATTAACCCAGCTAACGGCTGCTCCAATCTAAGGCAGGGTTACCCTCGGTCAAACGCCGTCAAAACTCTCAATTCGCGTGAAGCCAGGCGCCTCGCTAGCAGCGTTGCCGGGTCGGTAGGAAAATAAGGTCTTCATGCCTGCGCCCTGGGCGGCTTCTAACTCGGCGGCCACATCAGAGATGAAGAGAATGCTCTCGGGCGGCAGACCGATGGTAGCGGCAATCTTCTGGTAGCTCTCGGCTTCCTTCTTGGGGCCAGTCGTGGTGTCAAAATAGCCGCTTAGCAGCGTTGTTAGATCGCCCGCCTCGGTGTGGGTAAACAGCAGCTTCTGCGCCTGCACACTGCCGGAAGAAAAGATGTAGAGCGACTTGCCCGCCGCTTTCCAGCGCTTGAGAGCAGGCAGCACGTCGGGGTAGATTTGCGATCGCAATGTCCCTTCGGCGTAGCCCTGATTCCAGAGCTTGCCCTGGAGCGATTTGAGCCCGGTAGATTTGCGATCGGTAGCAATTAGATGATGAATGTAGGGCACCGCAGCAGCAGGTTCTCCCCCTTCCCATCCAGGGACCTCGAGCCCCTGGTTCACATCGGCCTCATACTCCTGCCGCAGCAGAGCCAAATCTTCCTGCACGGGGGCTTCCTGGCCGTGGGCTTGAAGATAGGCAGCAGCATGGTCGCGGGCGAAAGGAAAGAGCACCCCAAAGACAAAGTCCACCGGGGTGGTTGTGCCCTCGATGTCGAGCAAAATTGCCTCTACCACATCAGAAATTGCCTGCTTCATTGCCGTTTTCCCGCTGTTCTCCCTTCAATAGATGCCTTTTGTAAGGGCGAAGCATTCGGTCGGGGTCTTCGGAAGGTTCCAGAAGCTATTTGCCGAATGCTTTGCCCCTACGGGAATGATTGCTACGCCGTCACCGCTTCGGCTTTGGCAAAGGATGGGCCAAAGCACATGGGCACGTAGCTCTGCTCTTTGGCGGTTTCGGTGTAGTGGGGGGCCCAGCCAGAGACGTCTTGGAACAGCCGAATGGCGCGGATTCTGCGGTCGCCGCACAGGTCAAACCAGTGATGAGTCCCGTAGGGCACCAGTAGTAAATCTCCTGGCCCAACTTCGATGCCGACTACGGGGCCACTTTGAGGGTTGATGTGAAACAGACCGTGACCGGCGATGGTGAAGCGCACCTCGTCCTCGGCGTGCCAGTGCTCTTTGTTGAACTTGTTGAGCATCACTTCGAGGTTGGGGGTGTCGGGCTTGATGTCGATAACGTCTGCTGTGACGTAGCCGCCGCTTTCCTTGAGCCGGTCAATTTCGCTAGCGTAGGCCGCCAAAATTTCCTCAGCGCTGGCGTCTTCTGCTAAGGGCTGGGACGGTTCCCACTGCTCGTAGCCGATGCCGATGTTGGCGAGATACGCCTTGATCTCAGCGGGGTTGGTAATCTTGCGGTTTTCGTCAGCGATGTTGAGTACAGCCATTGTCACCTCTATCAATAAGCGGTTGAAAAACGTGAACAGGAAACCCTGGTATGAATCGGGTTTTTCTAGGCAGAGAACCGTGGGTTTGGAGGGAACTCACGCAGAGCCCGCGCCGCAACGAAGACTTAGGCGCCCTGAAGGTTTACCCTCGATCCCTACACCGTAGGCAGGGCCAGTTTGCGGTAGGTCAACTCGAAGAGAAATTCTAGAATCTCTAAATGTCTTCGAGCCTGAAATAGCGTGTCGCCCCAGGTGTAGAGGCCATGGCCGGCCAGCAGCACGCCGTGGGTTTGAGGCGTTGACGCTAGCAATTGGCGAACATCGCAGCTCACCTGCTGCATGTCCTGGGAATTGGGCAGGATGGGAATTTGAACGGTGGTGTCGTGGGTCGTGATGCCCTCCAAGCCCTTGAGCATTTCGTAGCCTGCGATCGCAAGCTGCCCCTGCGTCTGATACACCACCGACAGCAGCGTGTTAAACACGGAGTGGGTGTGCAGCACGGCTCCCGCGCCGGTGGCTGTCACAATCGCTAAATGCAGCAGCGTTTCAGCCGAGGCCTTACCACTGCCCGCCAGCACATTGCCCTGCTGATCCACCTGAATCAGATCTTCGGGAGCCACTGACCCTTTGTCTACCCCGCTAGGGGCCATCAGCAGCGTCAGTGGGTCATGGCTCTCCACCGCGCTGAAGTTGCCGCCCGTGCCCCTAGCCCAGCCCTTGCCGTGAATATCCTTAATCACCCAGCTCAGCGCCTGCCGCAAATCTTGACGCTGATCGAGAGACTGCACCATTAGCGAAACCCCTAGCTAATCCCGACCGCCGGGAAGAAATCCTTCGAATTACATACGATAGCTCAGAAGTTTGCTCCTTTTAGGCCGCAATGTATTTTCCGCTACAGGTAATTCTTAAATATTGCAAATCGACTGTGCGCGACACAGCGTAGGGCACAGGTGCAGGGGCGTTTGTGATGGGCAGTGCTTTGCAGAAGAAGCTTCGGCTGCTGCTGCCTACCCCACGCCTGTGTCCTTCAGCTCCTCTAACCCCTCTCAGCAAACCCTCAGTTCGTTTTTCCTGCGCCGCGCCATTATAAAAATGGCGGGCTGGGGAGCATAGGCAGGTGGCAGTTGACTACGATCTGATAGTCATTGGCGGCGGTTCGGCAGGGCTTGTGGCGGCCAGTGCAGGCGCTCAGCTCAAAGCTAAAGTGGTCCTCATCGAACACGAAGGCAAGCTTGGCGGCGACTGCCTCCACTACGGCTGCGTGCCCAGTAAATCCCTAATCCACGCGGCGCGGGTCGCCCACACAGTTAACCAAGGGCACCGCTTTGGCGTACATGTAGGCCGACCTGAGATTAATCTGCGAGAGGCGCTGGGCCACGTTCACCGGGTGATCGACAAGATTCAGGAATACGACTCGGTAGAGCGGTTTGAGTCTTTGGGCGTGGAGGTGATTTTTGGGGAGGGCCAGTTTAGCGATGCCTCTACTTTTGTGGTCAACGGCCGCGCTCTTAAAGCGCGCGCCTTTCTCATTGCCACTGGGTCCAGACCTGCCACGCTGCCCATTCCCGGCCTGCAGGAGGCAGGGTATCTGACTAACCTGAATGTCTTTCAGCTACAGGAGCAGCCCCGCGCCTTGGCCGTGATTGGAGCAGGCCCGATTGGCGTTGAGCTGGGGCAGTCCTTTGCTCGACTCGGCACGGACGTCACTATCATCGCCAGCCGAGACACCATTTTGCCTAAAGAAGATCCAGAAGCGGCCCGGGTTGTGCAGCGCCAACTGGTTGCGGAGGGCGTTCGTATTCTCACCGGCAGCCGGGCTGAGCGCGTTACCGTCAGCAATGGCAAAAAACAGGTCTGGGTGGGCGATGAAGCCATCACTGTGGACGAAATTTTGCTCTCGGCTGGGCAGGTGCCCAATGTGGAGCAGCTCAACCTGCAGGCGGCAGGGGTCAAAGTAGGCAAAAAGGGAATTGAGGTCAACGCCAAGCTGCAGACCTCAAACCCACGCATCTATGCTGCTGGAGATGTAATTGGCGGCTATCAGTTT
>DATNQE010000361.1:0-5881 GCA_036702895.1 Trichocoleus sp.
CGCATTCAGTTTCTCTTTAGCCCTAACCCCGGCGAACCGCTGCAGCCCCTGGCCGAGACGGCCTCTGGGGGAGAGATGAGCCGCTTTCTGCTGGCGCTCAAATCCTGTTTTACAGGGGCTGACGCGGCCAACACGCTGGTATTTGACGAAATCGACGTGGGAGTTTCTGGGCGGGTAGCTCAGGCTATCGCTGAAAAGCTCTACCAGCTGGGGCAGCAGCATCAGGTGCTGTGCGTCACTCACCAACCTATGGTGGCGGCAATGGCCGACAGCCACTTTCGAGTGGGCAAACACATTATTGATGAGGCGGGCAGCAGCTCTGGGAAGCGCCGCAAAACGCGTCAGAAAGCTACTGAAGATGGCGCTGTTGCGACTGCTGAAGAGGTGCGCACCGTCGTGCGGGTTGAGCCCTTAAGCCCAGAGGAGCGTCGGGAGGAGCTGGCCCAGCTGGCAGGAGGCCACTCTCATCAAGAATCTCTGTCATTTGCTGAGGCTCTGCTCAACCAAGCGGCAGATATTCGTCAGCGCCTATAAGCCCCGACTTCTATAGCCCTTACTATGAAGTGGAACTGCTGAGGTTTGTCAGCAGACGGTTCATTTTGCATAAGGAGGGAGCGCAGCCATGGTCACCCTATGGCCTGACACACTCTGGCCCGACACGCTCTGGCTCGACACCCTGTGGTTCGACGCCCTAGGGACTGGACTCAGTACAGCCTCATGCTGGGCGGATGCGGCCTGGTCTAGCCCGTTGGGAATTTCGATGGAGCCAGTTCTGGAGGCAGCGGTCAAAGATCCGGCGATTGAGGCCAACCTGAGGCAGTTTTGCCTGGTGCTGTCAGTTTCCTTAGGGGTGGCAACGCTATCGCGGGCTTTTAGCGTGCTGCGAAACATCCCCTACACCCTGCTGCTGCTGCTGGTGGGGCTAGGGCTGGCGGTGCTAGATGTGCGGCTGATCAACCTCTCCCCTGAGCTGATTCTGTTTATCTTTTTGCCGCCCCTGCTGTTTGAAGCGGCCTGGAACCTCAACTGGAAGAGCCTGAAGCAGAACTTCATGCCGATTCTGCTGTTTGCCATCCTGGGGGTGATTGTCTGCATCGTGGGCCTGGTACTGGGGCTGCGAGGGCTAGCAGGGACCTCGCTGGCGACGGCGCTACTGGTGGGAGCGAGCCTGTCCGCGACTGATCCGGTGTCGGTCGTAGCGCTGTTTCGGGAGTTGGGGGTCGATAAAAAGCTGACCGTGCTGATGGAGGGGGAGAGCCTGTTTAACGACGGGGTCGCGGTCGTATCGTTTAACCTGCTGCTGGGGTTAGCGCTGGGGCTGGAGCAGTTTGACGTGTCGGTCTCGGTGGCCCGGTTTTTGGTATTTACCGGCATCGCCATCAGCGTGGGAGCGCTGATTGGTTTTGGCCTTTCGTTTTTGACTCAGCGGTTTGATCTGCCTTTGGTGGAGCAGTCTCTGACCCTGGTTTCGGCCTACGGCACCTACCTGGTCGCGGAAGAGCTGGGGGGCTCTGGCGTGATTGCAGTTGTGACCACAGGGCTAATTTTGGGAAACTTTGGCTCGCGCATCGGCATGAACCCCCGCACCCGGCTGGTAGTGTCGGAGTTTTGGGAATTTGTCGCCTTTTTCGTTAACTCCATTGTGTTTTTGCTGATTGGCGACCAGGTGCAGTTTGCCGGGCTGCGGGATAACCTGGGCACGATTGGGATTGCGATCGCAATTATCATCCTCTGCCGCGCCATCAGCACCTATGGCCTCAGTGCCCTCAGCAACGTTTTGTTTGGCTCAGAGATCACTTGGCAGGGACAAACCCTTCTCTGGTGGGGCGGCTTGCGAGGATCGGTGTCAGTGGCGCTGGCGTTGAGCGTTCCCATCAGCCTGACCGAGCGGGAGGACATTATTGCTATTGTTTTCGGGGTCATGCTCTTTACCCTGCTGGTGCAGGGGCTCACAACTCAGCCGTTGCTCAATTGCCTGGGTCTGCTGGGGGACCAGGAGATGATTAAGGAATACCAGCAGATGACGGCCCACCGAGTTGCTCTCGGTCGAGTGATGGAGCGGCTGCGGGAAATCAAGGCAAGCGAGGCGATTGACCCAGAGTTTGCCGGCTATCAGATGGCGCTGGTGGAGGGGCAGCTAGAGGAAGTGCGAGAGAAAATGCAGCGCCTGGAGCAGCGCTACGACGAGGTGCGCCAGCTAGCAGTGGAACAACTGCGGGAGGAGCTGCTGGCAATTGAGTCCGACACCTACGCAGAGCTGATACGGGCGGGGCAGTTGAAGGATGAATTGGCGCCGCTGCTGCAGGGAGTTTTGCCGGATCGGCTGGGGGAATAGGAAGGCAGGGGAGCGGCAGGGGAGCGGCAGAGCAGGGGCGCTCGGGTGAGCCTTAGCTCCCTTTTCCCTGGGGAGAAGGGCTGGGATGAGGGCCAGAGTCGAGGATGAGGGCTGTTTTTGCAATGCCTTGATCTATACCTTTGGCCAGTTCGCTTAGGACAATGGTGCTCGGTCAGCTGCTAAACCTGGGGCTGCGACCTGGCTCGCAATCGCCTCCTAACCATAGCTAGTCAAACGTCCTAACCCAAATGGCGATTGCTATAGTGCACCGCTACTATTTCAATCTGCCGTTGGCAGGGGCGGCTGAAAATTGGAGTGGCGCTTCCAGTAGTGGATGGCAGCTTCGTATTCGTCGGCCTGACTGGCCTGGGAGAGCACTTGTTCGCGCAGTTCTTCGTTTTCCTGCTGGAGCGTAACCACGAGGCGCTTGTAGTGATCGCGTTCGGCGGCTAACTCTTGGCAGCGGTAGCGGAGCTGGGTCTGCTGGCGAAACTGGTCTGACAGTTCGCGGTCGAGCTCTCCCAGCTTTTGCTGCTGAGCTTTGATGATCTGCATCAGCGCTACGGGGTCTTCTTCCCAGGCGTCGGTTTCGGCAGCGGGCAGCGCCAGGGGAGCCGCTTGGCGGATAACGCTCTCCTGGTAAGCCAGGATGCGGGCAAAGTTGACCTGGTGGCGGGTGAGAGTGGTATCGAGTTCACGGATGTGCTGCTGGGCGGCCTGAAGCTGGCTGCTGAGGCTAACGGTGAGCGATCGCACCACCATGACCTCTGAGGTCAGCTCTAAGTCCTGCTCAAACAGGCGCTCGGCGGGGGCGCTCTGGTAGTAGTTTTTGATCCGCACCAGATAGTCCTGCACCTCGCTCTGGCTCTGGTGAATGCGCACGCGCAGCCGCTCTAGCTCTAGCTGCTGCTGGTTGATCATGTGCTGCACGCCAGAAAGCAGCTTTTGCAGGATGTGGTTCTGCCACTCACTTTTTTCGCCGAGCTGCTGCTTCAGGTTGGCAATAATCTTCTGCTGGGCGTTGGCGTATTCCTCGGTCTGGGCCAGCTGAGATTCGAGCAGCTGGTGGTTCTCAACGCGCGATCGCAACTCATCGAGGCTATCTAGCGCCTGGTCGAGTGCCTGCTGCAAGAGACAGATGCGCTGAGCCAGCTTAAATTCCAAAGAGCCGTCATGGGGCATCATGGTTGGGCGTTGGCAGGCCAGGAACTATGGAGTCAATCTAACAAACTCCGTCGTGTGGCGGACGTTCGATCAGCGACAGGCGCGACATTCTTCCATAAAAATTTACACCCCTCCGGCGAGGCTTAAGCCTTTGCTAAATCAGCCTGGATCCAGGCTTCCACCCGTTTTCTAGAGGCAACCCTGCAGGTTCAACCGCCTAGCTTCCCACAATCAACCACCAAAGGCTGCTGCCTAAGACCAGGGTGCTCAGATGTTGGGGCCAGAGCTGACGCAGGGGCTGACGAGCAATTTTTTGAGTAACCCAAACCGTCAGAAGCATCCCTGCTACTAGCGTGACGCCCTGGAGAAAGGCGATCACCGCAGGATGGGCCACCCAGATCGGCCAACCACTTCCAGAGAGCCCCAGAGTTGCCAGAGACACCGGCAGCACCCGTCCCCCTTCGGACAGCCCCAACCGCAGGTAGTGAGCCAAGTTGGCGGCCCAGACCAGGGGCAGGTAGCCGTAGGCCAGGGTGACAAAGGGCTTGGGCTTGAGCGTGGGCCAGAGGCGGTACTGGGCCTGGAGCAGGGTCTGGGCCAGCAGCGGTGCGATCGCACCTACCCCCAGCAGCCCCACGGACACCAGCGCGTGAACGCCTTGACTAGAGAGGCTCCAGTTTAAGCCCAGGTGCGCCTGAAGCTCCGGCAGACGATGCAGGTACACCGCCCCCAACAGCAAAAACATCAGGGCCACCTCGCAGGCGCGGGGCACGTGGGTTGTCCACAGCTCGATGCCGGGGGGCCGCAGATTAAACTCCACCGAGCGGTGCGGGCAGGCTTTGAGACAGGTCATGCAGAGCACGCAGTCGCGGTTATCCTCCAGCTGGGCCGGGTGGGAGTAGAGGGGGCAGCCGTTGGTCTCCTGGCCTTCACCCTTTTGGGGACCGCCTTTGTAGCACTGGTAGGTGGTGCATTCTGCTGAGCAGGTACCTTGCTGGGCCCGCAGCTCGGTCATCGAGAGCTTGGCGAACATGCCGTTCATGCCGCCAATGGGGCAGAGGTAGCGGCACCAAAAGCGGCGCTCAAACAGCGCTGAGAAAATCATCGCCCCCGCCGTAATCAGCAGCAGCAGGCAGGCCGAGAGGTAGGCGGTATTTTCCAGGTGCCATACTTCTTCCCAAATCAAGATCAGAGCAAACAGGCCAAAGAGAAACCAGCCGCCCCAGCGCTCGGCCTGCTGCCTGGGCCAGCGCTGCAGCCTGCCCGGGAACAGCCATTGGGAGAGCTTTTGGGTGACTTCGCCATAGATCATGAAGGGGCACACCGCGCACCAGAGCCTTCCCACGAAGGGAAAGCTCAGCAGCACCAGGGGCCACCACCAGGCCCAGAAAAACAGCAGAGCGATGTTGCGATCGCGCGATTGCGGCCCCAGAAACAGCACCCCTACGACCAGGGCAAAGAACCACAGGGTAAAGCCGTAGTTGATCCGATCAGGCCACCAGGGGCTGCGCAGAAACCGCCTTAGCTGCGGGTAGGCGTTGAGCAAATTCAGCCGAAACTGCTTTTTCTTGCTTTGGGAGGGCCAGATCAGCTCTTCAGTGAGGACGTTGCCCGTCACCATCTGGGTCACGGCCCGCTCTACCAGGTTCTCCAGCTCCCGCAGGTTGTTGGGGAAGTCGTAGGCCTGCAGGCGGCGCAGGGCCTCGGGCGCAACCCGCAGTCGGTCCATGCCGCGACGGCTACAGATCAGGCTGAGGTAGTAGGTGACCTGGTCGGCAATGTCGGCCTTGCGCACCCGTAGGGGCGGCACCTTGATCGTGTGAGCCACTGCCGCGTCCAGAACCGGCATGGCTTTTTCAGAGATGAGAATCAGGCGGGCCTGGCTGATTTTTTCGGGGTCAGGCTGGCCGGGGGCGCTGCTGCGGTTCACCGGACGGTAGGTGTTGCTGCGCAGGAGGGTTGCGATCGCGCCCACCAACTCCCCCGGCAGCTCCTGAATGTTGTTGAGCACCAGGGTGCCTTGACCCAGCGCCTCCAGCAGCCCGATTTTGCCCCCAACCCGACCGAACAGGTCGGCCCCGTTAGGCTGAAGCTTGGAGCAGTCTACTCGCACCATCGGCTCCCGGCGACAGGCTGAACCAAAGTGAATGAGCGCCGCCAGGTTGTCTTTTTCCAGGCCTGGTTCGCCAAAAATCAGCACCGACTCGCGATGCCCCGAGGCTTCGCGCACCTGCTGTCGCAGCCGCATAGCGTAGCGGCTCTTGCCCACAACGCCCCGCTTGGCTTTAGCCACCAGGTAAGGACGCAGGATGACCTGTCGCTCCTGCTCAAAGTCGAGCTGAAACGACAGCCGTTTGACTGCTTCCACCAGCTGCCGCGTGA
>DATNQE010000370.1:0-7861 GCA_036702895.1 Trichocoleus sp.
TAATTATTCAGCGGCCAACGAAATTACCCCTCCAAATCCAGCTCCGACCACGACTGAATCACCGCATCCGCAGCCTGCATCAAACCAGCAGCATTTGACCAGCTGACGGCAATAAAGCCAGCTGCCTGGCCCGCTCGGGCCAGCTTGAGATCGATTTCGCTGTCGCCCACCACAAGCGTCGCTGCCGGCTCCACCGCTAAGCGATCGCACATCTGCCAGAGGAGTTCGGGAGCAGGCTTACTCAACCCACCCTCTTCTGCGCCCTGAACCTGATCTACGTAGGTATCAAGCTGATGGCAGCGCAGAAACTCTTCTACATGGGCAGTGCTGTCCGAGGAAAGCACCCCGATTTTGAGGCCACCGGCCGACAGACGGGTTAACATTTCGGCAGTTTCGGGATACGGCGGCGTTAGTGGGGCCTTGGGAGTGAGGTATTGATCAGCGTCAGCAAAGGTACTTTTGGCAAGCTCTAAGGCTGCCGCCCAGCTGCGTCCTGTCTCAGCCACATAGGCTGCTGCTGCGATCGCATTTTCAGAGCGGCTTCCCACCGCCATCAAACCTTGGGGGTCGAGGGCATCGCCTTCCACACCAAAGGCTAGCAGCAGCGGTTCCTGTACGCCGGGAACCTGGGCATCAAGCAGCCTTGCCCGTTTCTGAGCCAGGTTTCTCAAGAAGCTGTGGGAGTCAGCCAAAGTACCGTCTTTATCGAAGACGATAGCTTTGATGCCGTGAAACGCCATTCCAGAACACCCGACGACCGCCATACTTCTCAAAAGGGGCTAAACAGCAAACAGGAGGGAAGTAACTCCCTCCTGCCAAATGATTTATCAGTTGAGTGGTTAGCCTAGCGGTTAACCCACTGCAGATACAGCTTCTTCGTCTTCGTAGGCTTCTACCTCGATTTCAGCATCGTCGGCAGTGCTTTGTTCAGCCTGCTTTCTCATCTGCTCTCGGTACTTAGCCGCCATCTCTTCAGCTTTCTCGTAGACCAGGTCGGGGTTCTTCACCATATCACCAGGCTCGGGCTCGAGCTGCTTGGTGGAGAGAGAAATACGCCCACGCTCAGCATCCAGGTCAATAATCATGACCTTAATTTCATCGTTAACGTTGAAGACGCTGTGGGGAGTATCAATGTGGTCGTGGGAGATTTCGGAGATGTGCAGCAGGCCGCTGACACCGCCGATATCGATGAAGGCGCCGTAGGGTTTGAGACCGCGCACGGTGCCCAGCACCACTTCCCCAACCTGCAGGCCGTTCATCTTGCGCTCAACCAGCGCCCGACGGTGGCTCAGAACAAGACGATTGCGCTCTTCGTCCACTTCCAAAAACTTCAGAGGCAGCTCTTCGCCCACCAGGTCTTCCTTGGGCTTACGCGTGCTGATGTGAGAGCCGGGAATAAAGCCGCGCAGACCCTCAATCCGCACCAGCGCACCCCCTCGGTTGGTGGCAAACACGCCAGAACGAACGGTGGCGTCTTCCTTCTGCAGCTGGCGCACCCGCTCCCAAGCCCGCATGTACTCAATGCGGCGAATGGAGAGGGTTAGCTGACCGTCTTCGTTCTCATCGGTAAGAATGAAAAACTCACGAGTCTCGTTGGACCGCAGTACCTCTTCAGGATCGTCAACCCGGTTGATAGACATTTCCTGGATAGGCAGGTAGGCAGCAGTTTTAGCACCTATGTCAATCAGCGCACCTCTGGGCTCAAGGCTAAACACTGTACCAGAGACAATGTCTCCAGGATTGAAGTGGTAATCGTACTTGTCCAGTAATGCGGCAAAGTCGTCGTGGTTAAAGCCGATTTCAGTTTCCTTTACTTGCTGATTGACCATGCTAGTGTTTTCCTACGTCTATCTCCGTAATGCTGCTTTGGTATGGTACATAGGCAATGCGAGTAAACATCATTGCTACGCAATCGATAACCCCACCTCGTTGGAGGAGGCCATCGGTTATAGTTGGCAGCGAGTCCACAAGAGTTTTAATTATAGCGGATGTCGTGAACCAGTTGCGATCGCACCTCAACTAAATCTGCTTGGTTGAAGCAGAAAGTTTAGCGGCACGGTTAACCCACTGTTAAGAGGCGACTCCAGCAAGGCTAAGTTTTCAGGGCTAGGGCCGAGCCGTCACTAAAGCCCCATTCTCCAAAACCGACAAAGCAGCATCTTTCGCCCCACCCCCCTCGCGCAGCTGAGTCAGAGCATCAGCAAAATCTCGAATTCCCTGGAACTGCCGATAAACCGAGGCAAAGCGCACATAGGCAACTTCGTTAATGCCCTGGAGCCGAACGAGAATTAGCTCGCCGATTTCAACGCTTTCAATCTCCCGGTTAGCCCGCTGCTGCAGTTCTGCTTCAATGTCATCCACTAAGGACTCCATAACCTGGGCAGGCACCCCCGTCTTTTCGCAGGCCCGAACGATCCCTCGCAGAACTTTGGAGCGCTCGAACAGTTCACGCTCACCGCTGCGCTTAATCACCGTAATCGGGACGTACTCAATGCGCTCGTAGGTTGTGAATCTGCGATCGCAGCGAAGGCACTCCCGCCGCCGCCGAATACTACGGCCACCTTCTGCTGACCGGGATTCTAAAACGCGGTTATTGGGATGTTGGCAAAAGGGGCACTGCATCGCGTGGCCTCCGGAGGAGGAAAGGTTAATAGGGTTAGAACGTTTAGCGGTGACTTCAAGCGTTTTCTAAAAAGGGACGACTCCTGAAACTTAGCCACTCAAAAGTAGCGACCCAAGCTAGCCCCACCCAAAATTCACTGAAACGTTCCCATAAAAATAGAGGCAAATTCTCTCAGTATCAAGAGAATCTGCCTCTATCTTAAAAACGATTGAGAAAAATAGTCCAAACTTACGGACAAATTTTTCCCCAGCAATCTGGAGCAAAAATTTTATCCCTAAGCCTAATCTTTGGAAATACGAGGAGGTTCGCGAAAGGCGATAGCGAAAAAGAGAGTGCCAATGATGCAGGCGAAAATGAAAATGTAAGCGACGCTTTCCATGGCGGTGTTGCTTCCTACTCAATCAACCTAACTTCAGTCTACAGGGCTTTAACTGGAAATGCCTGGTGACTTGGGTCAATCACCACCGATCACCAGGCATTATCTCAGCTAATTCCCCACGGAGCTTAGCTCATCGGAAAACCGAGAACTAAACCGTTTCTTTACGGGTAGAGGTGTCGCCCACCTTGGCGAAGAAGCCCCACTCCACCTGCTCGGGAGATAGGTCGGGGTCGATACCCGCAAACACATCCCGGAAGAGAGTACGAGAGCCGTGCCAAATGTGGCCGAAGAAGAACAGCAGCGCAAAGACGGCGTGGGCATAGGTGAACCAGCCGCGAGGACTGGTGCGGAATACGCCGTCAGAGCCCAAGGTTTCCCGGTCGAAATCGAACGGCTCGCCTAGCTGAGCTTTACGGGCAATCCGCTTAACCTGAGCCGGATCGCTCAAAGTTTGACCATCTAGCTCACCGCCGTAGAAGCTGACGGTAACGCCGGTCTGCTCAAAGCTGTACTTAGACTCAGCTCGACGGAAAGGAATGTCAGCGCGAACGATGCCTTCCTTATCCACCAACACCACGGGGAAGGTTTCAAAGAAGTTGGGCAGACGGCGCACCGACAGAACCCGACCTTCCTTATCCTTGAACTCAGGGTGACCCAGCCAGGCTTGGGCCAAACCGTCGCCTTGGTTCATAGGACCGACTCGGAACAGACCGCCTTTAGCTGGGCTGTTGCCTACGTAGTCATAGAAAGCCAGCTTCTCAGGGATGTTGCCGTAGGCTTCTACCTTAGAAGAACCGTCGGCTAGATCAGCCTGAACTCGCCGCTCGATCTCCTGCTGGAAGTAGCTGCTATCCCACTGATAGCGGGTAGGGCCAAACAGTTCGATAGGCGTTGCCGCAGAGCCGTACCACATGGTGCCGGCCACCACGAAAGCTGCAAAGAACACAGCAGCGATGCTGCTGGAGAGCACCGTTTCAATGTTCCCCATGCGCAGCGCCTTGTAAAGCCGCTGGGGAGGACGAACAGTCAGGTGGAACAAGCCCGCAATAATGCCGACGATTCCGGCAGCGATGTGGTGAGCCACAATACCGCCAGGATTGAACGGGTTAAAGCCCGCTGAACCCCATTCCGGGGCAACCGCCTGAACGTGGCCGGTAAGACCATAGGGATCGGAAACCCACATACCGGGGCCCCACAGACCCGTCAGGTGGAAGGCGCCAAAGCCGAAGCAAAGTAGCCCAGACAAAAACAGGTGAATACCAAACATCTTGGGCAGGTCGAGGGCGGGCTCGCCTGTCCGGGGATCGCGGAACAGATCTAGATCCCAATAAACCCAGTGCCAACAGGCTGCCAGGAACAGCAGACCAGAGAGCACGATGTGGGCAGCAGCAACGCCTTCAAAGGACCAGAAGCCGACATTGGAAGCGGCTTCGCCAGTGACGCTCCAGCCACCCCAGGACTGGGTTACGCCAAGGCGGGACATGAAGGGCAGCACATACATGCCTTGCCGCCACATCGGGTTTAATACGGGGTCGCTCGGATCGAAGGTGGCCAGCTCAAACAGAGCCATTGAGCCAGCCCATCCAGCCACCAGAGCGGTGTGCATCAGGTGCACAGCAATCAATCGCCCTGGGTCATTCAGGACAACTGTGTGTACGCGGTACCAGGGTAGTCCCATCGACTACGCTCCTCCTCTTGGTTTCAACAAACACTAGGCTTCAACAAACAAAGGTGCTCAAGAGCTGATGTCAGGGTGCCAGTTACTGATAAGACTATCAGACTGCGAACCCCTGCGATCCCCGGAATCGGCCCCTTTCCCAATAGAGAAAATGGGTAGCAGGCTACCGTGACGGCATAGCCCGGATCGGACGGGATAATTTGCAGCGATTTTGACAGCCAGCTTTTGACGGTCAAAGTGTAAAAATGAAAGTGTTTAAAGAAGTGTAACCAGTGCAAATATTCGATGCAAGCGCTTTTGAGCGCTGCCGGGGTCATTTGACCGGGCTATTTACCGGAGGCTAACAGGGAAATCCTTACGCTTTCTGGGTAGTTCAGCCGTTGCCGATAGCGATCGCAAGGAGAAATAAACTCATGACCAACGTAAAGTTTCTTAAAGAAAATAAGGAGATCGTGGTGGCCGACGGCGCCAATCTCCGCTTCAAGGCTCTAGAAAATCGTATTGATCTCTATACGCTCACAGGCAAGATGATGAACTGCGGCGGGTACGGCCAGTGCGGTACCTGCGTCGTCGAGATTGCCGAGGGAGTGGAAAATTTGTCGCCTCGCACGCCCGTAGAGGAGCAAAAGCTAAAAAAATGGCCTACTAACTGCCGTTTGGCCTGCCAAGCCACGGTTCACGGTCCTGTGACCGTGGTAACTAAGCCAAAACGAGCCAAGAAGGGCGAAACCGCACCTGCTACCTCGGCTTAACCTAGAGTCTGCCAGGGGTGCAGGCCCAGGGCCGACTGTTTCTGCCCTATGGAGAGCTGGTTTGTTGGATGCCTGCTTAACCCCTGTTCACACGCGTTGAGGGAGTTTCTAAAACACACACCCGTTCACTAGGGAGTGATATTGTATAGAGACTAATCTGACGTTCATCTGGTTGAGAGTAGAGGCGCTCCGATGGAAGTTAATAAGCTTGGTTTTGTTGCCAGCATTCTGTTTGTTCTTGTTCCCACGGTCTTTCTGCTGATTCTGTACATTCAGACCTCCAGCAAGCAGACCAATTCTTAGAATCTTATTAACTTACTTGTAGCTCAGGCCGCTGGCTCGCGGATTTCTGAGTTGACAACTCTAAAGCGCTGGGTTTGAAGAAATCCAGCGCTTTTTGTCGCCTTTCTCGTTTAAATCAGGTATAGCTGTCGCTACGAGGCGTGCGTTTAGCAAAGGGGTGTGAACCAACGCCAGGTATCGCTGCGCACGCGTCTCGACCCTGGGGCTACCCCCAGGCCTGTCTTCGCCCCTAGGAGTACAGATGTCTGTAGCGAGGGCTTACCCCCTAGCGAGGCAGCGCCTGTAGCTACAGAAGTTAAGGATAAGTAGAGGCAAAATGCCTAGAGCCAAGTTGCTTAGGGCTGAATGCCCTTGAAGAACGAGAAGCGCTTTATGCAGGTGAAGAAGATGACCTACTGTTTGGGCATTTTGGTGCAGCAGGGGCTGGTGTTGGCCGCAGACTCAAGAACCAATGCGGGGGTAGACTACATCTCCTCATATCGCAAGCTGTTTGATTTTTCGGCGCCAGGGGATCGAGTAGTGCTGCTGTGTACGTCGGGCAACCTGTCGGTGACTCAGGCAGTCGTTCACCAGCTGGAGCAAGACATCAAACAAAAGGCCGATACCCACTTTCACAACTTGCCTACGATGTACGCAGCCGCGCGTTACTTGGGGCAGCAAATCCGGTCTTTCCAGGAAAGCGATCGGGCATGGTTGGAGAAAGACAACATTGATTTTCAGTGCAGCTTTTTGCTGGGCGGGCAGTTTCCGGGGGAGCTGCCAGAGCTGTACCTGGTCTACAGCCAGGGCAACTGCATCAAGGCCACACCGGAGACCCCCTTTCTACAGGTCGGTGAGACTAAGTACGGCAAGCCCATTTTGGACCGGACGCTGTCGTATGAGTCTTCTTTGGATGCGATCGCAAAGTGCGCCCTGCTCTCCATCGACTCCACCATGCGCTCTAACCTCTCTGTAGGGCCGCCGATCAACATGGTGCTCTACGAGACCGACAGCTTTGTAGTGCGACATCAAGCGCAGTTTCAGGCGGGCGATCCCTACTTAATTAAGATGCGGCAGCATTGGGAGATAGCGCTACAAGAGGCTACGGCCAGTATGCCCGACATCAGCTGGAACCAGACCTCGCCAGTGGGGCCAAACATTGCCGACATCGCCGCGCCCTAAAACAACCTCTGATCCCAATTCGGCTACATCCTACATGGGAGCTGCTTTGGCTGCTGGTGCGGCCGGCGATGCCGCTGCGCAGTCGAGGACTTCAAGGCGCACCTGGGCTTCTAGCGTCGAGGTTACTGAGGCGCCTTCGTGGAGGGCCCCGGTGACGGGGGCCGCCTGGCTAGGGTGAGCTCCGGCGGCTAGGACAATGTGGCGATCGGCAACAGCCAAGCCCAGGGTTGGATCAAAGCCGCGCCAGCCGCCCCCCGGCAGGTAGATTTCCACCCAGGCGTGCAGTTCATTCTCATTTAAATGGGGATCACCCTCCTGATAGCCGCTGACAAAGCGAGCGGCCAATCCCAGAGAGCGGCAGGCGGCCATAAACAGCACTGCCAGGTCCCGGCAGCTGCCTCGCTTTTGAGACCAGGTGACGCCTGCGGGGTGGGGCGGACCGACATCGCGCACGGTGTACTCGCAGGTTTCGTAAATTTTTTGGGTGAGCGCCATCAAGAAGTAGCCAACATTCCCCTGGACCTCAAACAGCAGATCCTGGGCCAACTCCACAACTCCCGGCGCAATTGCCGGAAACATCGGATTGTGGAGATAGGGCTGCAGGCCGCTCAGCAAAGATGTTGGGTAGTCCAGCGGGAAGTTAACCGCCCAGGGCTCCATTAGGTAGTCAAAGGGGTTAACTCGGGTAGTCTCCACTAGGGACGCCGTTTCGATGGAGAGCTCAGACGTTTTTTCCGAGCCAAACCAAAGTGCGATCGCAGCGTTGCCCTCTAGATCAATGAGCGCGCTGCGAGTAGCCGGTTCAGGAGCAATAGACATCTGAAACTGCTGTAGATGCTGAGAACCATCACTTCGAGGCTGTAGCCGCAGGAGGTGGGGCTTGAGCGACACAGGTTGACTATAGCGGTAGCAGGTGAGATGGCAGATGCGATATTGCATGGCACAGTATCTGGGGACGAATTGAG
>DATNQE010000379.1:0-4130 GCA_036702895.1 Trichocoleus sp.
CCTCAACGCGGCCTACCAAAACGCGGGCAGCTTCCGCGATTTCGTCAACTCCGAGCGGTTCTTCATCGCACCCGTATTAGCCTGGGACATCAGCGACTCTACCACTCTGCGCCTAGACTTTGAATATCTCTACGACGATCCACTCTTTGATCGGGGACTAACGGCTCTCAGTGATGGCTCAGTGCCGCTGCCAATTAACCGCTTCTTGGGCTATCCCCAGTTCGACACCTACACCCAGCGGGTGTATCGCGCCGGGTATCAAATTGATCACGAGTTTAGCGATACGCTGCGACTACGCCATGCCGGCTCTCTCTATTCTGCCTATGCGGGTGGCGCCCGGACCGACAGCAGTCGACTAGTGGGTGATCAATTCATTCGGCGCACCCTACGAGACGACGACTTCCTTAACGAAAACTATTCCCTGCAAACCGAGCTGATCGGCGAATTTGCGACAGGCAGCATTGACCACGAACTGCTGGTAGGGTTGGAGCTAAATCGGCGCAGCAGCATCTACGACCAGCTCTCGGCCCCGCTGCCGCCGTTGGACATCTTCAACCCCAACTACAACGTGCCTCGCCCCACCGATTTCCCAGATATTTACAACCAGCGCATCTTCACCAATACGATTGGGCTCTATGTGCAGGACCAGGTTGATTTGCTCGACAATCTAAAGCTGCTGGTGGGTGGACGGCTCGATTTCACTAACCAAGACGAAAATTACCCGTCTAGCGAAAGCGCCAGCAACCAGTCTGACACAGCCTTTAGCCCACGCGTCGGGTTGGTCTACCAGCCCACCGACGAATTGGCCCTCTATGGCAGCTTTAGCCAGTCCTTCCTGCCTGTGGTTGGTCGCTCGGCCACCAACACTCCTTTTGTTCCGGAACGGGGCACCCAGTACGAAGTTGGGGTCAAGGGCGATTGGTTCAATGGGCGGTTGTCGGGGACGCTATCGCTCTTCCACCTGGCTAAGACCAACGTGCTCACCTCAGATATCAACGATCCTGACTTTTCGATTCAGGTGGGAGCGCAGCGCAGCCAGGGAGTAGAGCTAAACCTGAACGGCGAGATTTTGCCGGGGTGGAACGTCATTGCCGGGTATGCCTACACCGATGCTGTGGTCACTCAGGACAACACCATTCCGGTTGGCAATCGGTTGGAAAACGTGCCTCGGCACACCGCTAACCTGTGGACTACCTATCAGCTCCAGGAGGGCGATCTGCAGGGATTAGGCTTTGGCTTGGGGCTGTTTTTTGTGGGTGAGCGCGAAGGCGACTTGCCCAACAGCAACTTCGAGCTGCCTAGCTATCTGCGGGCCGATGCGGCGCTGTTTTACGAACGGGATAACTGGCGGGCTGGGCTCAACATTCGCAACCTGTTTAATGCTCGCTATCTAGAGACAGCCCAGTTCCGCAATATTGTTTATCCGGGGGCACCGCTGTCGATTGTGGGTTCGGTCGCCGTAACGTTTTAACTGCGTAGGAAACGGGAATGCGAAAACGCTGGATAGGCTTGTTTGCCCTGGTGCTGGGATGGGTAGTAGCTTGTGGGGCGGGTCCTCAGGCTCCTGGGGACAGCTCTGTTGAGGTGGGTGCTACCAGAGCTGGCGACTGCCGCACGGTGCCCCACGACCTGGGGCAAACAACTATCTGCGGCGAACCTCAGAAGGTGGCGGCCATGAGCCCTCACATCCTTGACAGCATGTTGGCGCTGGGGGTGCAGCCTGTCGCCTATGCCGAAACGGTGGATTTGCAGCAGCAGCGGTTTGATCGCCCGGCAGAACAAATTCCCTACCTGGGCGATCGCATTACGACCCAGCCGATAAACCTGGGCGATCGCAAATCTCCCTCCCTGGAGGCGCTGGCGCTGGTCAAGCCCGATCTGATTTTGGGAGAGAGCTGGATGCACAGCGACATCTACTCCCAGCTCTCCCAGATCGCTCCCACGCTGCTCTTTAGCGACATGAAGGGGGATAGCCAAACCTGGGAAAACGACATTGACGGCATCGCCCGCGCCCTCAACCGTGAGGCCGAAGTGGAGCAGCTACGCGCCGAGGTTCCGCAGAAGATCGAGGCTGTTCGCCAAGCCCTAGCACCCGTGGTGCAGCGCTATCCCAAGGTCTTGCTCCTCAGCTCAAACCAGCTGGTACGCACGATCTACGCCTCGGCAGACAGCACAGGGGGGCGTTTGCTGCGGGCAGTCGGCTTTGAAACCGTCACGCCCGGCGGCCTTAAAGACTGGGGTCAGGTTTCTTTTGAGGTGATCCCACAGGTAGAGGCCGATATTGTCATTGTGTTTGCCTGGGACGAGCAGCTAGAGAGCCCAGCGGCCAAGGTGCGGCAGCAGTGGGCCAGCAATCCGCTGCTCAAGGAAATGCCGGCGTTTAAGGCAGGGCGTGTGTTTTTTGTAGACTACCAACTTTGGGGCAGCAACATTCGCGGCCCGATTACGGATCGGCTCATTCTAGAGGCGCTGCCCAAGCTGTTGGAACCCTTAGGCAAGTAGGGCAATGCGCACATTTCTTCTCCTCTGGCTGGGGCAGCTTGTTTCTACCATCGGCAGCTACATGACTGGGTTTGCCCTGTCGCTTTGGGTTTGGGAGCTGACCCAGTCGCCCACTGCAATGGCTCTGATGGGGTTTTTCGCGCAGCTGCCCCGCATGGCTATCACCCTTATTGCTGGGGTGATTGTCGATCGCTTTAGTCGCAAACGGCTGATGCTGCTGGGCGATACAGTGGCGGCGCTCTCTACGCTGGCCATTTTGCTGCTGGTTGGGCGCGGGCAGCTCCAGATCTGGCATCTGTATGGGTTGGCCATGCTCAACGGCGGCTTTGGTCAGATCCAGCAGCTGGCCTACTCGGCGAGCGTGTCGCTGCTGGTGCCTCCGGCGCAGTACACCCGCGCTAATGGCCTCAATTCGGCCGTTCACTATGGCTCAATTATTTTTGCGCCGGCGCTGGCTGGGCTGCTGTACCCAGTGATTGGGCTGGTGGGGATTGGGCTGGTAGATTTGGCGAGTTTTGGCGTTGCGATCGCAACCCTACTCACCTGCACCATCCCCCAGCCCAGCCCGGCCAAAACCGCCTTGCCTCGGCTCAGAGAGCAGTTGTCCCTGGGGCTTCGCTATATCTGGCAGCGACCCTACCTGCGGACAGTGCTGCTGGTATCGGCCCTGTTTTGGTTTTTCCATGACCTAGGCGGAGCTGTCTACGATCCAATGATTTTGGCTCGCACTGGAGGAGACGCTCGTATTTTGGGCAGCGTTGCTTCGGCCGCTGGCATTGGCGGCGTTACGGGGGCCTGTTTGCTGAGTCTTTGGGGTGGCCCCAAACGAGCGACCACCGGTATGGTGGCCGGGTATATGGGAGCTGGTATCTGCAAGATTTTGTTTGGGTTGGGCCAATCTGCCCTGGTTTGGCTGCCGGCACAGCTAGGCTCATCTCTCAACTTTCCGCTGCTTAGCAGCTCTGAGCAAACGATTTGGATGAAAAATACGGCCCCAGAGATTCAGGGACGAGTCTTTGCGGCTAACTCTTTGATTTTGCAGGGAGTAAGTGTGATCGCACTGTTGATCGCCGGACCGCTCGCAGAACACGTTCTTCAACCGGCATTGGCCCAACCCAACGGAATTCTCTTGCCGCTGCTAGGAACGGGGCGCGAAGCAAGTTTGTCGCTACTTTATGTTTTAGCGGCCTCAGCCATGCTGATCACTGGCTTCAGCGGTTACAGAGCGCTGGGTAAGTACACACTCTTGAATCAGAAAGACGTTCAGCCCGACGGGCTCAGGCGCTGAAGCCTTTCCCTAAAAGTCAGTTGGCTGAACGCTTTACCGAATTAGCACCAGCGTAGCTGCCAGCATTAGACCAACACCAAGGATCGTTTTGAACGTTAGCGGCTCACCCAAAAACAGTGCCGAGAACAGCAGCACTAGCCCCAACCCCGATCTATCCAGTGGCGCGACTAAGGAAGCTGGCCCTAACTGCAGCGCCCTGAAGTAGCAAAGCCAAGATAACCCTGTCGCTAAGCCAGACAGCAGCAGAAACAGGAGGGTCTTGCGCGATAGCTCAAACAGCCCCGGCAATTGCCCTTGGGCAAGCACAATGCCCCAGGCCATTAGCAAAATTACAACAGTA
>DATNQE010000408.1:0-8839 GCA_036702895.1 Trichocoleus sp.
CTGCTCTCAAGCCAAACAGTCTGGTTGTTTAATCCCAACTCCCCTGCCGAACCCGCCACTCAGGTAGTTTACGAGCACAGAGAAACCCTCACAGCCTCGTTACTTAATATTCCCAAAGCAGACGCCGCGGTTGCTCCTGATATTGCCGCTTCGGCGAAACAGCAAACTTTAGAACCGAGCCGCCCAGCGCCCTCGCTAGATGTCAAAGTAAACTACCGCTACTACCCCATTGTAGGGACGAGCGCGGCGGCTTTGCGATCGCAGATGAATCAGCAGGGACCCATCGACACCACCGAGCAGCGCCGCTATGATGCCAAAACAGAGTGGCTAGTGCAGTGGTCGTACCGCTACCGGCGTCAGGGTGCTCAATGCGCGATCGGCCAGCTTTCTACCCATGTTGACGTAACAATCACCTACCCGCAGTGGTCTGCGCCATCAGGCGTGAGTTCTGCACTGCAGACAGAATGGCAACGCTATATGCTGGCCCTCCAAACCCACGAGAATGGCCATAAGGACAACGGCATTGCCGCTGGTCGAAGTATTCTGCAAGCCCTGGCAGCATTACCTGCTTCCCCATCTTGCCAGGCTCTAGATGCAGCTGCCAACTCGATGGCCCAGAGGGTCGTTAGCCGCTATAACCAAAACGATCTCGACTACGACCGGGATACTGCCCACGGGTCTACCCACGGCGCTGTGTTCCCGGGTCCCACTATTGCTTTACGATGACCTGCCGCCCTAGGTTGGCTTCCTTGTAAAGTTCCTCAATATCTTCGTTATACATGCGGATACAGCCGTGGGAAATAGCTTCGCCCACGGTGTTCCGCTCTGGCGTACCGTGTACTCCAATCCAGTCTCGACCGTTAGTCCAAAAGCCGATCCAGTAAGCCCCTAGGGGATTTTCTGGATCTCCCGGCAAGATATATTGGTCGGTCAGCGGGTTAATCCATGAGGGGTTGCGCCGCATTTGCAAAACTCTGTATTGGCCGACGGGCGTTTCCCAGCCCAGCCGGCCAATACCGATAGGGTAGCTGTTGACTTTGGCGTTCTGCCGATAGAGGGTGATGGTGCGATCGCTCAGGTCAATCTCTATCCGGTTGGGTTCCACAGTGGGGTCAACCGGGGCGCTTGAGAACTGATCCGCCAGAGGTGAAACCGCAGGTTCAGTGACGCTAGCGGAGGTCACTGAACCCACATCACTGGCCGCCTCATTGGCAGCATTGTTTCCAAACAGCGCCTGCAGCGTAATTTGCGGGCTGAAATAGAGCCAGAACATCCAGGTCAAACTGACCAACGGAAGGTATCTGAGAATCTGCAACATCATCGCAGTATTACCTGTAAGCGCTGCTACCTGTTACCAGTAGGCCCGAATGCCGTCACCACCTGCGCCTGAACCAGCTGCGGTGCCGGTCGTGCCTGCACTACCGCCCGTGCCGCCGCCAGCTGTTGTTCCAGTAGTGCCTGTGCCGTAGGGGGTAGTCCCCGCGGCGCCTCCAGTGCCATAGCCTGTGCCGGTGGTGCCAGTAGTGCCGGTGCCGCCGCCAGTTGCTCCAGTAGTGCCAACGCCGCCAGTTGCTCCAGTGGCGCCGGTAGTGCCGGTAGTACCAACGCCCCCAGCACCACCGCCGGTTGTGGTCCCTGTTCCAATGCCTGTGCCGGTAGTCCGGTTAGTCCCTGTAGCGCCCGTAGTGCCGGTAGTGCCAACACCACCAGCGCCAGTTGTGGTCCCTGTGTTGTTGTTAATCACAGCGGGGCCGCCCGTAGTGCCGCCCGCACCTGTGCCTGAACCTCTAGCGCCTGTGCCTCTGGTTGTTCCAGTACCTGTGCCGGTGGTGCCAGTCCCTGTAACACCTGGAGCTACACCTGTGCCGGTGGCGCCAGTACCTGTTGTACCCGTAGTGCCTGTAGTGCCAGGAGTAATGGTACCTGTCCCCGTGGTGCCGGTGCCGTTAATGCCATTGCCCGTGCCTGTGGTGCCAGTGCCGTTAATGCCGGTACCGTTAATGCCGTTGCCGTTAATGCCGGTTCCCGTGGTGCCCGTTCCTGTAGCGCCTGTGCCTGTGGTACTGGTCTGGGCATTAGCGCTACGCAGGGGAATGCGGGCGCTCAGCAGTGTTAACGCCGGGAAGCTGAGGAAGGCGCTGATACTAACAGCCCCTAAGATGCCCGCTAGCTTTTTGATGGAGTGCTCGCTGTTTTTCGAACTCATTGTCTTGCCCTCGATGCAGTGACTGTTATCAAGATGGTTGTTGGACGTTGAGTCTGTTGATACTAAAGCGCTCCTCTAAATGGCCAGTCCGGGCAGTGTGGACCCAGTTTTCTGGAACATCTCTACAGCAAACCTGAGTTTGGGGAGGGAGTTAGAGGCGCTTTCAGAATTTTCTAAAGCTGTCACTCAGAACGGAGAGCATAAGTTTTTGCTCAGCACTCCTTCTAAATGAAAAGCCAATAAAAGAAAATTATTGTCTTTTAAGGATTATTAAATCTCTGTTAAACCCTATCGTAGCTGCCAAGGTTCCTAGTCCACTTAAGGAAGGAATCGAGTGTTAAGCGATCTTGTATCATTTGTACGAACTGCATTAAAGATTTGCCCAACTCTTATTGATTCCAGGGTTTCGGGCTTCGCGAAAAGTGCTGTCGCCCCTCGCCCCGCTAAACTCCTCGCAGCTGTTGAGTAAGATGCAGGGTAAGCAACAGCAGACGTCATTTGCTAGGGTGTTTGAGTAATTTCTTAAGAGGCTGTACGAATGCAAACACAGCCTTTTGTAACTTAAACTGCTTTTTTGAGGCCCCTTCAATGAGTGCTATTTGAATTAGCATTCTCGTCGCGACCGGCCAAATTCTGTATTTACTTGGGCGCTATTCTTTGGCTGCTATTGAAGAGGGTCAATGTACGTTATCGGATAGACATTTCCAAATTGCAATCACTAGGCTGAAAGTATTCAAAACTGGTTCAAAGCAAGCTACAGCCTGTTTTGAACCAGCACTGTAAAAAAACTGCCTATGCCGGTGCCGCCCCTAGTTTTGTCGGTGGATGATTACGAGGACGATCTACTACTCGTCTCTCTGGTTGTTAAAGATTTAGGCTGCGCTAGCTTGTCCGCCTCAGACGGACAAACAGCCTTGGTTCTGGCTCAGCGCCATCGCCCGGATCTAATTCTGCTTGACATCCGCCTGCCAGAAATAGACGGGCTGGAGGTTATGCGCCGCCTGAAACGCAATCGACGAACCTGCAATATTCCTGTGATTGCCGTAACGGCTGCTGCTTCAGATGACGACCGTAGCCGGATTTTGGCTGGGGGCTGCGTGGGGTATGTCGTTAAGCCCTATCCGCTGGAAGAACTGGAAAGTCTAATTCTGCTTCACACCAGTTATCAGCCCCACCTTGCGATCGGTTAAGGTTCTTGTTTGGCTAGAGCCGTCCTTCCAGAAAGGCGCTTTTGAACTGCTGGCCGTAGCCGCTCTACAGCTTCAAGAACTCCGTAAGGACTTCGTTTAGGTCTTCTAGCTGTACAGGCCGAATTTACAGAAACTTCCTCTATATGTTAGGAAGGAGTTTTAATTTGCTCTTGCCATAGTCCGAGCACGATGAGAACTTCTATTCATGGGTACGGGCAGGGAGGCTATGGGTGTCTTTGTCTTTTGACTCTAGGCAAAATCGTTTGTTGGCAGCTTTACCAAGCGCTGAGTATGACCGGCTGATGTCATATTGTGAGCCTGTGCCTTTGGCATTTAAGCAGTCGCTTTATGACAATAATGAGCCAATTTCCCACATTTACTTTTTGCTAAACGCTGTCGGCTCTCTGATTACTGCTCTGCCCGATGGCTCAACCATCGAGGTGGGTACCGTCGGTAATGAGGGCATCATTGGGCTGCCTGTATTTCTGGGAGTAAGTCAAGTTCCGGGGACTGCCATCTGTCAGGTTCCTGGAAACGCCATCCAGATGCGAACCGAATTTTTTCGCCAGGTGGTGACGCCCGATACCGTGCTGTTTAGCTTGCTGCTGCGCTACACCCAAGCGCTGATGTACCAAATCTCCCGGTCCGCTGCCTGCAACCAGCTGCACTGTGTTGAAGAGCGTTTCTGCCGCTGGATCTTAATGACTCACGATCGGGTGCGAGCTGACCAATTTCCGCTGACTCAAGAGTTTGCTAGCCAAATGCTGGGAGTACGCCGGGCCAGCGTTAGCGTGGCGGCTTCGGTCATTCAAAAGGCTGGTCTAATTCGATACCGGCGGGGCCAGATGACAATTTTAGATCGAGCAGGGTTAGAGTCTGCTGCTTGCGACTGCTACCGCAATATTCAAATGGAGTATGACCGGCTGATTGGGGGCAACAACCGCCCTAGAAAAAAAGCTGTTTGACGATGGTTCACGGGCACAGCGGCTTAAGTTCTGACTTAAGTGCCCAAACTTAGGTGGTGCAGACCAAGCTCTAGCGGCAAACTTGTGGTTAAGCGACAGAACAGAGCGGATTACCCAAATCTCTCTTGCCTGATGCGACACCCCCCTCGAAACAAGTTTTCAAGCTAGAGCCCTCGAATTACCCAAGGAGCCATCCTATGAATCTCACTTACCGTGGTGTTGTGTACAACGCGTCTGCTCCCAACGTTGAAGTGACTGAGACCGATCAGAACGGCACCTTCCTCGGCGCTCGCTTTTCTCGTAAGCAGTACCAGGTTGCCCACCGCCGTCCTCAAGCAGAAGAGCTCACTTTCCTAGGCCGCCGCTACACCCGTTAACGCCTTTCAGAAAAACTAGGTATCCTTAGCCTCATCACTAGCTCTAATGATGCTGCCCCTGACTATTGCTTAGGGGCATTTTTTTGCTTTGATGTTTGCTGCGGCGGCATGACTACCGAGATATAGCTTGTGTCGAGCTAGTAGGACGTTTGAAAGCAATGGGGGTGTGTGGGCTGCGCCCCTACCCAGGGGTTTTATCCTTGCACTCTGCAGCCTAATCAATCCGTCCACTGCATAAACGCTTTCAGCGGCTGATAATTTTGCCTTCTTGAAGCACGATAGTTCGCTGACACTGACTGGCAACGGCTGGGTTATTAGTCATGATGGCGATAGTCAGGCCTTGTGCATTAAGGCTGTGTAAATACGGGAGCGTGACCTGCGCCCAAAGCTGCAGCGCCGCCTCTAGCTATCTAAAGACGGCGCTGGGAGTGAGTGTTTACCGAGGCAGCTGCTCACCGTTGGGCGGAGCCGTGCGATCGCCCCGAGACGGACGCTGGGGCAACTGCTGCAATTGCTCAGGCGTCAAAATGGCCTCTATCTGCTCGCGGGCAGCTTCATGGATGGTCCGCATCTGGGTTCGCTGCTCGTCCGTTAAGTTGAGCGATTCAAAGACTTGACGGCGATCTTCCTGATTAGCTCTGGCTGTTTCTAAACGAGCCCGTTGGTCAGCGGTTAAGATAGCGTCCATCTGCTCCCGTTCGGACTGGCGGATGCTGTCGATTTGGGTTTGCTGCTCGTCGGTTAGATTCAGCCTGCTCTGCATACAGCCCCCAGGACCGCCGCCTGGACCCCCAGGGCCGCCGTTTGGGCTTGCCTGGGCCAGCACTGCTGGAACAGCGGCTGCCGACAGCGCCAGCGACACAGCACCTACCAACAGCGGCAGCCCTTTGCCAGATGAAATCCGCTGCCAAAAAGATGTGAAATTGAGGTTCATAGCTTTCCTTTGATTTCTGAGATGAAGGGTCAAACCTTGAGGTTTGTTGCCCCTATCCTAGAAACTGACAAGGCCGCTCCACATGGCCCTAAGTTCCCCACAGGGCTAGGACTAAAGGCTCAAAATAATTAGGACTTTGGTACCAGGCAGAGCTGCCTTTTTGGGGCAGTAGACTCTGAAGAGTGACGTGTAGCTCACCGCTCTTGCCGCAAAGCTAAACCGATCTACCGCTGTTCTGAAGTGTCCCGCCCTGGTTCTTTGAAACCGGTGAGCCCACCTACAGTGCAATACTCCCGGCCTTCCTCGTAATACCCCAGGCCCTAAGCCTACGTCCCCTTTTCCCTGCACTCCTCGCCTATGCACGCCCGCTCGCCATTGGCCAACCACTCCTTTCGGCTAATGCTGTACCTGGAGTGGATTTTGCTGGGGATTATGCTGCTGAGCGTTATTCGACCGGCTCCTGGTCCAGGCGGGCGGCCGGGGTTCGACTCAGAAGCGGGCTCTGTGCTGGGGTTGCTCATTCTCATTGGCTTTGGCTTGATGGGCCTAAAATTGCCCCAGGGCGATCGATGGGGCAAGCTGCTCTATGTGGCGGCGGAGTTTGGCCTGATGTTTTTAGCGTTTTCCCTTGATCGCCGCAACCTCTTTTTTCCGTTGATGGGGTTAATTGTGGTCATGCGTGGCTGTCTGATGTTTCAGCAGCCAGGGCGACTGCTCGTGACGGGCGGCGTGTTTGGTGTCTTTTTGCTGCAGCTGTTTGAGCCCGTGCCGCTGCCGCCACCCCGCCCAGGGTTTCCCCACGGGCCGCCTCCAGACTCTTTCGCGGCGGCTATTTTGACTCTCAAGCTCAATACTGCCATCACTTTTGGGCTGACGCTGCTGTTTACCCTGCTGCTGATCAACGCGCTGCTGAGCGAACGGCAGAGCCGGGAACAGCTGCTGCGGGCCAATGCTCAACTGCGGCGATATGCGTTGCGCATTGAGGATCAGGCAACGCTGCAGGAGCGCAACCGGATTGCCCGCGAGATTCACGATGCCTTGGGGCATACTTTGACCGCTCAGAGCATTCAGCTGGAAAATGCTCAGCTGTTTTTGCCTGCCGAGGCGGAAAAAACTGCTGCTTTTCTGCGGGAGGCTAAGCAGCTGGGGGCGCGGGCACTGCAGGAGGTGCGGCGATCGATCTCTGCACTGCGGGCTGATCCGCTGCGGGGGCAGCCGTTGATAGATGCGATCGCAGCCGCTATCACCGAGTTTCAGCAGACCAGCGGCATTCAGCCCGTGACCACGCTGGAGCTAACCCGGCCGCTGCCGGGGGAAATCAACGTGGCGATCTACCGCATTCTGCAGGAGTCGCTGACCAACATTTACCGGCACAGCCAGGCCACCGAGGTTAGCATTGGCCTTCGCGAGCGTCCAGACGCAGTGGTTTTGGAGGTGTACGACAATGGCCAGGGCTTTCAACCCGAGCGCAACACCACGGGCTTTGGTTTGCAGGGAATGCGCGAGCGAGCGGTGGCTCTGGGCGGCCAGTTTGCCTTGACCAGCCAGCCTGACCAGGGTTGTCAAATTCGCCTCACCTTGCCGCTACCAAACATTCCGCTATGAGCGAGAACAGCCCTAACAGCAACCCCGACGTCAAAATTCGCCTGCTGCTGGTGGACGATCAGACGATTATTCGCCAGGGGCTGCGCAGCCTGCTGGAGGCCAAACCCGATTTGGAGGTGGTAGGAGAAGCGGAGAATGGCCAGCAGGCCGTTGCTCAGGTGGAGACGCTGCGGCCCGACGTGGCTCTAATGGACGTGCGGATGCCGGTGATGGACGGAGTGGCCGCTACTCGCCTAATTGCTCAGCAGTTTAGCCAGACCCGCGTGCTGGTGCTGACCACCTTTGACAATGACGACTACGTGTACCAGGCGATGCGGGTGGGGGCGAGCGGCTACCTGCTCAAAGACACCCACTCGGATGATCTGGCGGCCGCTATTCGCGCGGTGCATCGGGGCCACACTCAGATGGGGCCAGGCCTGCTGGAAAAAATGCTCTCAGGGGTGCCGCAGCAGGGGCCACCGACCCAACTGCCGCCGGAGCTAGCCGGCCTGACCAGTCGGGAGCGCGAGGTGCTGTCTTTGATTGCCGCCGGGGCCAGCAACCGCGAGATTGCCCAGGCGCTCTATATTTCGGAGCGTACGGTGAAGAATCACATTACCCGCATTTTGAGTCAGCTAGGGCTGCGCGATCGCACCCAGGCCGCCATGTTCGTCAGCGCCTTTTTACACCTGCTGCAGCCCTAGCTATCTCTGCGGGTGGCTACACCTTGCTCAGGTAGCGGTGGACAAACTGCACGCAGACGCTGCCCTCGCCCACGCCAGAAGCCACCCGCTTGACCGAGCCGTAGCGCACGTCTCCCGCCACGAAAATGCCGGGTACGCTAGTTTCGAGCAGAAAGGGGTCGCGGTCAACTAACCAGCCCCTAGGACGGCGGCCGCCCTGGGTCAAATCAGCCCCGGCCAGAATAAACCCTTTTTCGTCGCGCTCCACAATCCCGTCTAGCCAGTCGGTTTGAGGCTGAGCTCCGATAAAGATAAACAGCGATTTTGCCGGAACCGTTTCGGTAGTGCCTGTGCGGCTATCGCTGAGGACAATGGCCTCCAGGTTGTTTTCCCCCTTCACCTCAACGACCTGGGTGTAGTTGCGTACGGCAATGTTCGGCGTAGCCTCAATCTGGTCGATGAGATACTGCGACATGCTCTTAGCCAGCGAGTCTGAACGCACTAGCATAGTGACTTGGCGGGCGTACTTGGAAAAGTGCATGGCGGCCTGCCCGGCCGAGTTGGCCCCACCAATGACGTAAACATCCTCGCCCTGGCAGGCAATGGCTTCGGTCATGGCGGCACCGTAGTACACGCCCGCCCCAGAAAGGCGCTCTTCTCCCGGGATGTTGAGTTTGCGATAGGAAACCCCAGTGGCGATGAGCAGCGCGTGACAGCTGATCTCGCTGCCGTCTTCCAGGGTGAGAATGCGGTAAGGCGACTCAATGCGAACGCCCGCAACACTTTGCGGCGTGAGAATTTCCACCCCAAATCGGCGGGCCTGGGTAACAGCGCGACGAAGACCGCCGTCCGCACACTTATCGCCACATCGTCCGCGGTCGTCCCGCGGTCGGGGAGCAG
>DATNQE010000436.1:0-5074 GCA_036702895.1 Trichocoleus sp.
GGTGCTCCGTCGCTCCCCCGCTCTACCGCTCCAAATCTCCTCCTTCCTGCTCCGTCGCTCCCTCGCTCTCTTTGCTCCCCCGCTCCCTTTGCTCTCTGGTCCTGGGTCTATGGTTGCTATAGGATTTTGAAGGAGTTTGAATGTAAGGGGTTTGGCAATGGATGGGCTGCAAGGGGGACTAATTGTGTCGTGTCAGGCGCCGGTGGAGTCGCCGCTGCACAATCCGCTGGTGATTGCGGCGATGGCGGAGGCCGCGGTGAATCAGGGAGCCGTGGGGGTGCGCATCGACACACCGGCTCATATCGAAGCGGTCAAGTCTCAGACTAATGCGCCTTTGATTGGCCTGTGGAAGCGGGTGATCCCAGGCTCTGAGGTCTACATTACGCCGCAGTTTCACCATGCTCAGGCGGTGGCAGCAGCGGGGGCAGACATTATCGCTATCGACGCAACGGCCCGACCCCGGCCTGGCGATGAGACTCTGACAACGCTGATTAAGCGCATCCATGAGGAGCTGGGCAAGCCGGTGATGGCCGATGTGGATACGCTGGAGAATGCGATCGCATCGGCCCAGGCCGGAGCTGACTACGTGGGCACTACCCTCTACGGCTACACAGGCGAAACCAAGCACCTTACCCCACCCGGTTTTGAGCTGCTAGACCAGATGGTGCAGCAGCTCGATGTGCCCATCATTTGCGAGGGCGGCATTGCCTCGCCCGAACAGGCCCGCAAAGCGCTCGACATTGGGGCTTTTGCGGTGGTGGTGGGTACGGCTATTACGGGGGTTGACCTACTGGTGCAGAAGTACGTCAAAGGCTTGAGCTAGGGCGATCGGTTTAGGCTAGGGCAGCGCCGCCGCCCTGGTTTCAGCTACCTAGAGGGGTTCGGGCTTTACCCATCGCTGTCCCCTGGCTCTGCCTGACGGCCTTGCTATGATGGTCTCAAACCTGTGGAGATCGCGACAATGCACGCTCTACCTCTGCTGATGGGTTCGGCCACGTTGCTAGGCGTTAGCTACTTCTGCCTCGATTTTTACCGCAACCGCACCCGACTCTCGAAAAAGCCCGACGTCGACATGGTTGTTTACGACGTGCTGCCTTGTGATGGCGCTGAGTCGCCAGCGGTTAATCACGCTGCAGATGGGGCAGGACACTGCATTGATAGCGGTATAGGCGCATGCATAGACGCGCTCTCCCATACCTTTCATCACTAATTACTCCTAAATCGACGCGCCCTGCCCTGGCGTTTACTTCAGGTAAGGCTGCAACAGCGCAGACCAGCTAGCATCGGCCTGGGCGTACTCAGCCTCACAGCCCTCGGCCCGAGATTCGGGCAGGAAGTCGTCGGAAACCCACTCGGCATACCAGTCTGGGTCGCTGCCGTAGATCAGGCAGGCCATGTTGTAGAAGCGCTGTTCGCTGAGGCTGTGTTCATCCCAGTAGGGCATCTCTTCATACTCGGCTTCTTCTTCAGCGTCTACGCTAAATTGATCGATGCCTGCGATCGCGGCTTCTTCCTCTCCCTGCCACAGCAGCAGAACGGCAGCGAAGGAGTCCACGGCATCTTCCTCACGCCCCACAACGGGCAGCGCTAGCTGATCGACCAGGGCGTGGCCCACCTCATGGAAGAAGGTGAAGTAGGCGGCATTGATCACTTCCTGGGCGTAGTCGCTTTGCGCCTCGTCGTAAAAGGCATCTACGTAGTAAGCGATGAGCTCGTAGCACATCGATATGGTGGCGTCGTTGGGGCTGTAGTAGGCGTTTTCCTCGCCGCAGTCTAGGAAAACTATGGCGATGTCTTGAGGTAGAGTAAAGCTGTCGTTCAGGCTGGTGACGACATCATCGTAAAAGCCGCTCTCTACTAGCGCCTCGTAAACCGGCTGGTGGTCAGCGTTTTCGGGCTCCTGATACTCCAACACAAAGTCCCCCTCATCGGGCAAAGCCCCCCCTTCTTGACCCTGCGCCGTTTCCCCCAGGCAGCCCATAAGTGAGAGCGAGATTGCCAAAGCGCCGACCTTTGCCATCGTTCTGAGAATCATACTGTCCCCGTTTTAAGACGCCGAGAGTTTGGCCGAACAGCTCTAAAGACACGCCCAGGCCGTACTTAAGGTACCCGGCTGTAGCTTGAGACAAGCGGCCTCAGAAACCAAAGCTCTTCAAATCTTCATCCGGGCAGCCACAGGTTTAGTCCTTAAGGGGTTGAGTATGATGGCATCCATAAATCCTTAGGTTCTGTCCTGCAGCCTGATTCAATGGCTTCAAATGGTGTGCCAGTAAAAACGCTTGGGGTTGTCAGTGCTCTACTGGTTACAGCCTCGATTGGGTATTGGGGGGCTAAACAGCTGACGGCAGAACCCTATCCTGGGCCGTGGCAGGAAAGCCCTCATCCAGAGATCAGTGCGACTTTAAAGAGCCAATCTGTCCCAAACTGCAGTCGCTATAAGTATCGGGAGAGCGCTCAAAACCCATCTGAATATTTGGTGTACTGCACAGCCGACGGGGCCACCTGGACTGGCTACATTGTTCTGGCGCATCTGCACAAAGTCGCCGTGGGGCCATTTGAGCCTGATCCTGCTTTGGAATAGACGGCAGAGGGACGGTGATTTTGAAGGGTGATCTCCGAGGTGATCTCTGGGCGCATCTGCCGCCTTTGGAGAAACCGCAGTAATTGTGTAGGCATTTTTCCTGCTTGCTCCAGTCAGGCTGTGCAGCGACCCTAAGTGCAAACCTTCGTGAACAATGGGCTGACGAGCCTGGCTTGGCTGTGGCTAAGTAGAGATTCTGGTTTCGAAATGTCTTATGCGATCGCACCCCCTGCTGCCTGCTGTACTCCTGCTGCTCCTGGCTCCATCAACGGCGCAGGCGCAAACCTATCAAACTTTCACGGACTGGTGCCTTAACCAAGACACCATTGACCCCGAGGCGCGGCGCACGGTGCAGGTGTTGTTAGAGCAGATGCGGCAGGTAGACCAGTTTCCGGGGCTGCTGGAGGAACGGGGCGAGGCGGTACCGCCGCCGCTGGAAGGCTCGCTCGAAGTTGACTGCCCGAGAGCCAACCAGAGGCTTCTAAGCCAGACCGGCCTTTGGCTGGACAGCACCGGCATTCGCGACTTAAGGCCCATTGCTTCGCTCACGCAGCTCACAGAGCTAGAGCTTTTTCTCAATCAGATCGAGGATGTGCGGCCACTGGCGGGCATGACGCAGCTAGAGAACCTGTCGCTGAGCGACAACCGCATTACCGACATTAGCGTGTTGCGATCGCTCACCCGTTTGAAGAATCTGCGGCTGGGCCAGAACCAGATTCAGGACATCAGCAGCCTGGCCGGAATGACCCAGCTAGAGCAGCTCGATCTCTACAACAACCAGATTCAGGACATCACTGCACTTGCAGGCATGACCAACCTGATCGGCCTTAGCCTGCGCAACAACGCCATTCAAGACCTGCGCCCCGTGCAGGGGCTGACCCAGCTCTCCCGCCTCGATCTCAACTACAACCAGATCAGCGATATGTCGCCGCTGCGATCGCTCACCCAACTCCACGATCTGGGGCTGAGCAACAACCAAATCGAGGACCTTAGCCCGCTGCAGTCCTCTAGCCTGCAAATTCTGACGCTGAGCAACAACCAGATCAAGGACCTTAGCCCGCTAGCCGAGATGGAGGGATTGGAGTTCCTATCGCTAGAGGGCAACGCCATTACCGATCTCACTCCACTTTCTGAGCTACAGCAGCTCCTCTCCCTCGATCTCAGCAATAACCAAATCTCGGATTTGCGGCCGCTGGCAACGCTCACCAGTCTGCTGGGCCTGCGGCTAGACGCAAACCAGATCGAGGATGTTTCGCCGTTGCGATCGCTCACCCGCCTGAGCAGCCTGTCTCTAGAAAACCGCGTGTGGGTGGGGGACTACCGCGAACTAGCGGGCAGCAACGCCATCAGTGACCTTAGCCCCCTGGCCACGCTGACGGGGCTGGAGGAGCTGTATCTCGACGGCAACCAAATTTCGGATCTGCGGCCTCTTGCCAGGATGAACTCCCTGAGCCGCCTGGGCCTGGGTCGAAATCAAGTGAGGGATCTGGCGCCGCTGGCTAACCTGCCCCAGCTTTATATGCTAGATATTGATGTAAATCCAGTTCAAGATTTTTCACCTCTGGCGACGCTCCCCCAACTGCACGAACTTAGCGCCAGCCTTACTGGACTCAGCGACCTTACCCAGCTGCCTGACCTGCCCCAGCTCACGAATCTCTCGCTTCACGGCAACGGCATCGAGTCGATTGAGCCTCTGGTGAAGTTCCCCAGTGTGTACTGGCTTGACCTCAGCTCAAACCAAATTCAAGATTTGCAGCCGCTAACTAACCTTGCAGAGCTGAGTAATCTTTATCTCGATGACAATCAAATCGGCGACCTACAGCCCCTGACCAACTTAAGCAATCTGAGAAATCTCAGCCTCTTGAGCAACAGCTTGAGCGACATTAGGCCGTTGGCGGGGCTAACTAATCTGAGTTCTCTGTCTCTAGGCTTTAACGCTATTAGCGACCTGCGTCCGCTGTCTACGCTCACTCAGCTTGAGGAACTGGTGCTGGTCAACAACCAGGTGCAGGATGTGAGCCCCCTGGCTTCGTTGACTTCACTCACTGTGCTTTACCTGGACGAAAACGAGGTTTCAGATCTGGCGCCTCTCGAATCGCTGACGAAGCTGGAGCTGCTGAGCCTCGGAGACAACCCACTCAATACTGCGGTTTGTCCGGTGGAGCTTACTGCGGTTTGTGAGTTTTAGTCAGGGATGGCAGGTGCGATCGCACTTGCCATCCTCCTCTACTCGGCCTAAGCAGCGGTGATTTGTAAAGCTGCCGAACCGTAGGCCGCAAGCAATATACCCCCTGAGTTAAGAATCCCACTACAGCCTGGCTGCAATGGTGGCTGACAGCGATTAAGAATTACTCCGTCTGCTGAGCGGCGAGAAAACTAATTTGGTGGCCATTTGTCCCAAATCCGCTTGGGGTAAGGGATTCCGTGTGAGCGTCAGTCTAGAGAGCCGATAGGTAAAAAGGCCGATTTAGATAGGGTTGGAAAAAATTGTCA
>DATNQE010000444.1:0-4078 GCA_036702895.1 Trichocoleus sp.
AGCTGCAGCGCTGGTCTGCGCAGATCCAGGAGCGCCCAGCCTGGAAAGAAACTCAGCCTACGCCAGAAGCGATCGCAGATTTCAAAGAACGCGCCCGCGCCATGATGGCCAAACGCCAAAGCGCTTAGATCGCGGGGTGAAACAGTAGGGTGCCGTTGTTGCTTTGGCGCAACCCACCGACCTGCGTACGGCTGCTTTCTGCAGCATCGGGTGCGTCATTGCTGGGCATGATGCACCCCGTCAAGTCCTGACCGTATTCGGGCGCTTTAGTTGTTCAGAATGATCTTCTTTAGCACGTTGCCGTCTGAATCAAACTCGTAAACGATGGGGATGCCTGTGACGAGCTCTAGCGTCGGCACATCTTCCTCCTTGAGCTGGTCGAGCACCATGATGATGGCCCGCAGCGAATTACCGTGGGCAGCTACCAGCACGTTGTCGCCCTGCTTGATGTGGCTCATGATGCGCTGGGTGAAGTAGGGTACTACTCGCTTTTGGGTGTCTTCCAGGCTCTCACCGCCAGGGGGGCGGGTGGTGTAGGAGCGCCGCCACTCGTGCACCTGGGCTGCGCCATATTTAGCTGCTGTTTCGGCCTTGTTAAGCCCTTGCAGATCGCCGTAGTAGCGCTCGTCTAGGGATGCGCTGGTGAAAATAGGCAGCTCTTCATTGGGGTCGCCATCGTACTTGTCCCACCCATGCCAGTCGGGGTCATCGGCTTCATGCTTAAAGATAGGAACGCGGCCGCCGCAGATCTCATCAATTTCAGTGAGGCAGACGACTGCGGTTTCCATGGCCCGCATTAGCTTGCTGGTGTAGCAGACCTGCACTCGGTAGTTACGCAGCTTGGTGGAGGCAATTGTCGCTTCGGCTCGCCCCCGCTCGCTCAATGGCACATCGACCCAGCCGGTAAACTTGTTGGCAGCGTTCCAGAGGCTCTGTCCGTGGCGAATCAAAATGAGCTGTGGCATGGTAGGTTCTCTCGGCTGTTGAGATGCGACGTTGAATCGCAGTGTCTATTGCAGTTTGAAACGCAACCCTAAAACGCAATTTGATCGATTACATCGCGCAGTGTCTTCGCAGATTGCGTGAGCTTCGCCTGCTCATCAGGGCTTAGCGGCACGTTGAGAACCCGCGTGACCCCTAAACGGTTGACCACGGCTGGTAAGCTCAGGCACACCTCTTTTACCCCAAACACATCGTCGAGCAGTGAGCTGACTGTTAGCACCCGGCTCTGGTCGCGCACGATTGACTGCACAATTTGGGTCACGGCCAGACCAATGGCGTAGCTGGTATAGCCTTTGCGCTGGATGATTTCATAGGCGGCGTTTTTGGTTTGCAGAAACACATCGTCAAGCGCCTGCTGCTCGGCGGCGGGCATACCCTCGTGGTACAGGGGGGCTCCGGCGATATTGGTTTGGCTCCAGAGCGGCACTTCGCTATCGCCGTGTTCCCCAATAATGTAGGCGTGCAGGCTCCGCGGATCAATCTGCAGCTTGCGAGCCAGCAGGTGACGAAAGCGCCCGGTGTCGAGTACGGTGCCCGAACCCAGCACCCGCGATCGCGGTAGTCCCGAGAGTTTCCAAGCGGCGTAGGTCAGCACGTCTACCGGGTTGGTCACCATCAGCAAAATGGCGTTTGGCGCATGGCTGACAATGTCAGGGATCATCTTTTTCAGGATCTCGACATTGCGCTGCACTAGGTCCAGACGGGTTTCCCCCTGCTTTTGGGCTGAGCCAGCGGTGACAATCACAATATCGGCATCGGCCCCATCCGCCATTGTTCCGGCGCGGATTGCAGTTGGTTCCACAAAAGGCATCCCCTGCTCTAGATCCATCACCTCGCCTTCGAGCTTGTCTCGGTTGATGTCTACCAGCACCATCTCGTCGAAGACGTTTTGAATCAGCAGGGAGTAAGCGCAGGCCATACCGACCTGCCCAGCGCCCACAATCACGCCCTTGAGCGGCCGTAGAGGATCGACTGCCAGCTTGGGTGAGGTGTTGGTGGTAAACAGGGTGTCAAACATAGGGATTTATGGGAAAGAGCCCCCGTTAACGGTGGTTTTGACCGTTACAGAGCAAATTTGAACAGTAACTGTCCCCTTGATACTCTAAACCCGAGATTTTGCCATCCCCGGAGGGGAAATTATTTTATGCAGAAAGTATGGGGCGGGTTATGAGGAATGGAGTACTGGGCGTCAGGGAATGTCAAAGAAAACGCGTCCCCTACCCGATACCCTGTCCAGATATCCCAGACTGATACCCTGGCCCGATACTCTTGGGTTCTTACATCAACGACGCGGCGCCAAAAGTAGCATTGAACTGACGGCACCAAATGGCAACGGAACTATAGTCTGCTAGCGCGTTCGCATCGGGAATTTCGTAGCGTTGGGTGCCCTCGGTGCTTTGCAGCGGCGCCAGCTCCACGTAGTCACCTTCGGCCAAGGGATAGGCGGGGGGTTGGGTCGTTGCCAGAATGTCGCTTGCTTTGTGCAGAATTACAAACAAATCAGGGCCAGCGTCGGTTTGAAAAGCGCTATCGAGCTCTAGGTAGCGACGCCCGTTTTCTTCAACGATGCTCACGCCTCCCAACGTGGGATGCTCGGCGGCAACAAACTGACCAGAGCGGGCGGCAGTTGGAGCTTGAGCGATTGGGGTTTCAGAGGTTGCTGGAGCTGTCTGGGCAGCAGGGCCACCGGCGGCAGAAGTATCTGAGGCGGGGGTGCAGGCAGCCAGGCCGGTAGTGATCAGCGTTGCGATCGCAGCCGTCTTGAAGCAGTTCCAAACTATAGGCCGCATAGCGGCATCTCCATTTCTTAAGGCTGCCTCTTACCCTATGCAAGCAAACTGATGAATACCTGAGCTCGAAGCGGCAAAGCCTGAGAAATTCCTGAAAGCTTGCTCAGTATTGACCTATTTGTTAGCTTTGGTCGAGTAGCTGAGGCCAGGGCTAAATGCTTAGGTGTGGAGTCTAGGTAGGTTTTCTGATGTGCCTTGGCTACCCCAATGGGTTGGGGTTTAAACGCCTTAAGCCGTGGACTAACTTCTTGCTTCAAGCCTGCTTAAAGCATTCAAAAAAAAGTGAGGGATGAAGCATTTGTATGAGCAGCTTCCGCTTAATAAGAAGAAGCGACTCCTACAAATGCTTCATCCTTAGGTCGATCCCTAACTGGGATCACCGCTCGAGATGGGAGAGGTCAGCGGGGTTACTGGTCGCCTTTACGGCTCTTTTCGCCACCCTTGCGGCCGATTTTTGCCATGTGCTCCCGGTTTTTGCTGACGCTCTTGCCACCCTTACGGCCAATCTCGGCCATGTGCTCGCGGTTTTGGCTTACGCTTTGACCGCCTTTACGCCCTGCTTCTCTGGCCTCATCGGAGGAGAACTTGTGAGCTGTTCCCTTTTCGTGGGCAGCCTGCCCTCCCTTACTAGCGATTTCTCGCTGCTTTTCAGGGTCCATTGAAGCAAAGCCACGCCGATCTTGTTTTTCCTGACTAGCCATAATCCATCTCCCAGTTTCCGGTCCTAGATCGATGGGATTATGCTAGTTGCAATGATCTAACAGTCTCTTCCATCTTAGGATTGATTGAACCGAAACCCGTTGAATAGATTCAAGTATTCCTAAATCATCAATTGAATGGCCGTGTTCGTTAGAGTATTTCTTGTTTTTGGCAGAAAATCGAGTTTTTAACCCAGTTTTTAATGAGTTAAAACCGCTTTTTCTTTGAATAAAAATGGGCAGCAGCAGGGCTACCTGTAGTGGACTTTAGATCAGTTAGACCTGAATAGATAGGTGAGTGAGGGGGCTAAATCCTTAGATAGATGAAGAAGGTTTAATGGTCTTGAGTCCATCCCAAGAAAATCAGGGTAGGGCTTAGGCCAACAAAAAAGGCAGGCGCAGTTCGCGCCTACCTCAGGGGTACCTAGCTAAGATGCTTTACCGGCTAAAGAGCCTACTTCCAACCGGCGCGATCGCAAACTTGCAGCGCCTCGGGGTTGTTCTGGCCGAAGATGGATGCATTTAGGGTGTCCTCCTTAAAGTCGCCAAAGCCTGCGACCACGCTGTCCACAGCAACGCCGTCTAGTA
>DATNQE010000494.1:0-4296 GCA_036702895.1 Trichocoleus sp.
GAGCTGAATCGCCTGGCCCACATTGAACGGAGTGCGGGTTTTGTCCTGAATCAGCTGAGACGGGGTCGCTACGCCAAACAGGGCAAAGGTGAGCCGTTGGTAGTCAGGGTCGTCGGCCCGCTTATTAAAGCAGGCCCGCAGCAGCACAAAAAAGTCGTCGATTTCAAAGTCCAGATTGATGACGCTGTCGATCTCGTCGATGAAGACCACAATTTTTTGCTCAATCTGCGCCAGCAGAACTTCGTGAAGAAACTCACCCAGCCGCTGCACGGGAGAGAGTAAGGTGCGATCGCGCCACCACTGGCTCACATTGACTCGGTCTAGTAGGTTGAAGCTATTGGCTAGGGAGTAAACAAAGCCTGCATACCACTGCTCCGGCGACAGCTGCCGGTTGCCAATTTCGGAAATATCAATCGAGGCACAGGCAAACCCCTCCGACTGCAGCCGTCGCATGATCTGCACCCGCAGGCTAGACTTGCCCATTTGCCGAGCAGTGAACACGTAGCAAAACTCACCGCGCTTGAGCCCCGCGTAGAGGTAGCGATCCGCTTGCCGGACTACATAAGTGGGCGCATCCAGCGGCAGGCTGCCCCCTACCTGGTAGTCGTAGAGGGCAGCTTCCTCCGCTGTTCGCAGCAGGGCGTTTTCGATCATCAGCTCGGCCTGGGTGGCCTTAAGGATTTGCAGCGTTTCCGACAGCTCCTGGGTGCGCTCTTTGACCCGCTCCTCCAAAATTTCTTTCTGCCGCCGCTGGTCGGTAATGTCCTCAATGATGCCTTCGTAGTAGAGCAGGTGGCCATCCTCGTTGCACACCGCCCGCGTGTTTTCCTCCACCCAGATAATGCTGCCGTCTTTGCGCCGGCTCTGGTAGGTCAGTTTTTTGACCTCGCCCACCTCGGCCATGCAGCGCTGAAATTCCTGGTGATCCGCTGGATAAATGTAAATCTGGTGCTCAATGTTGTGGATCTTGGCCACCATTTCCTCCGGCGAGCTGTAGCCGTAGGTGCGGGCCATCGCCGGGTTGACCCGAATAAAGGTGCCGTTGGGGGCCGACTGAAAAATGCCCTCCAGCGCGTTCTCAAAAATGCCGCGGTAGTTCTGCTCAGCAATTCGCAGCGCCGCCTCCGCTCGCTTCTGCTCGGTGATGTTGCGAATGATCATCAGCACTTCGTCTTTGCCGGTGACCACCATTCGCACTTCTTCAAACTGGGTGTGGCCATCGATAGAGAGCTGCTGCTCGTACACCTGCATCGAGCCGGTTTCCAGGGTGCGCTGGATGTACTGCATGCGCCGCTGGGCGTCGACCGGGGGCAGGGAGTCGTAGACGCTCGTGCCCTCCCAAAAGTCCTCACCGTCATAGAGCGCCACCCGGTTGCGGCCCTGAATGTCGCAGTAGGTGCCGTCACGGCTGACGCGGATCAGTAGGTCGGGCATCGCTGCAACCAGCGCTCGAATATTGGCCTCACTCTGGCGCAGCCCCTGCTCAGCCCGTTTGCGCTGGGTGGTATTGCGCACAATCACCAGCACTTCGTCGGCATTGAGCGGCACTAGCCGGGCCTCCTCGTACTGCTGCTGGCCGTCAATCTCAATTTCGTACTCGTAAATCTGCAGTTCCCCAGTTTCTAGCGTGCGGTGGACGTAGTCCAGACGCTCCTTAGCCAGGTCAGGCGGCATCAGGTCATAGACCCGTCGGCCTACCTCAAGGCTGTCTTCGTGCAGCACTTTGGTCGTGCGCCCGGTGCTAAAGCCGGAGTAGGTGCCGTCGCGGCGAATGCGAATCAACAGGTCAGGAATGGCGCTGACAATGGCCTGGTTCGTGATTTCGGCCTGGCGTAGGGCGGCCTGAGCCTGACGCAGCTCGCTCACATCAATCCCCACCACCACCGAGGCGGTACCCTGCTGGTACTTCTGGGCTGCCAGCAGGTAATCACGGTCCTGCCCGTTGACTCTAAACGAAACCTCTTGAAATACCGAGGTCTCGTCACTGTTTAGAAACCGCTGCACAAAGTCGACGTAGTTTGAGCCGCTGCCCATTACCCCCACTGAGTTGCCCACGATAGACTCGGGCGAGCGGCCCAGGCTGCGAGCCAAATAGTCGTTGATACCCAGGTAGGTACCGTCTGCCGATACCCAGGAGATCGGTCCGGGCACGGCGTTGAGCACTGCTTCTAGCTGCTCCTTGGCGCGGGTCAGCTCGTCCTTGGTGCGCTGCAGATCGGCGTTGCGGGTTTCCAGGGCTAAAATCGAATCCTGCAGCTGGCTGGCCATTTGATTGAAAGATCTGGCCAGTTCTCCGACCTCGTCAGCCCGGATCACCTCAACAGGCTGATGCCAGTGTCCCTGGGCTAAGTTCTTAGCCGCCGCGTTGAGCCCCTGCAGGGGGCGGGTTACCCAGCGGACAGTGACGATGCCTACGGCTACGGCCCCCAGCAGTGACAGCAGATAGAGTCCAAAGGTTTGGCGGGTGCTGGCCTGGATGCGGCCCATAAAGTCCGCTTCGGGAACGGTGACCACAATCAACCAGTCAATGCCCCGACCGTCGCTAAACGGCAGCACCTGCAGGAGCTGGCGCTGGCCGTTGAGGTCAAACTCCAGCTGCTGCGGCTGGTTGATGGCGCTGAGTCGCTGGAACCGCTGCTGCAAGAAGGCGGCGGTTCCCTGAATCAGAGGGTTAGTGCTCTCCACAGCCTGCCGGTACTGCACGTTGGCACCCGTGCCCTCAATCAGCTGCTCGTCGGTGGAGGTCGCGACCAGCGCCCCGTTGCGCTCCATAATAAAGGTCTCACCAGACTCGCCGACTTTGAGACCGCGCAGAAAGGTGCTCAGCTCAGCAGGCAGGATAAAGTCGGTGGCGCATACGCCAAGCAGGCTGCCGCTGCGGCCAAAGACTGGGGTGCTGGCGGTAATGGTGGGCAGTTCGGTGTCGAAGTCGAGGTAGATCTCACTCCAGGTGTCGCCTCGTTTGTTGACTGCGGCCTTGTACCAGGGGCGGCTGCGGGCGTCGTAACGTTTGTCACCCACTTCTTGCAGGGCCACGCGATCGCCTCCGCTACTGAGCCCGTAGTAGCTGCCGATATAGCCCGTGCTGCGGTTGTAAATCACCAGCTGGAGAGTGCGATCGCGTTCACTGCGGCCCACCCCCAGCAGCGAACCATCCTGCTGGCTGCCGCAGTAAATCAAGTTGGTGTTGGGGAAGAGCTTGGCCTGCTCCCACATCTGGTCGTAGCCGACAGCTGTCTCAATGCGGGTGTTGCCGCTGAGCAAAGCGCTGGCGTTAATGCGGTTGACAGAGTGAGGAATGTTGACGTAGGAGTTTAGCTGCTGGTTAATCCGGGCCGTTACCTCGTAGCGCAGCTGAGAGGTGAGATCTCGCACCGTCTCCTGCCCATTGCGAAAAGACAGATAGCCAATCAGCCCGACCGCCCCGGCTAGCTGCAGCACAAAGGGCACAATCAAAATCGACTGGAGCGAACGGAGCTGAAAGGGTTTCATAGGCAGAGGTCAGAGATGATTTGGGAGGTACCGATCAGCCGCTGACATGAAAAGATCAAAAATACGCTGGGCCTCATGCAGGCAGGCTCTCCCGCAGGCGATCACGAAAATACTGAATGTACAGGGCGCAGCTGGGGCTGGCCAGATTGCCCTTGAGCTGAGCTAGCCCCAAACTTTGGAGCTGAAATGCCTGTACCAACTCCAGCTGTGCCGGCGTATCGGCTGCCACCACCCGAGCGTAAGCTGCCGCCAAGTCCGGCTGCTGCTGCAGTTGCCACAGTTGGCGCTGGAGATGCTCGCTGTAGATCCCCGTGGAAATCGACTCGGGCTCCAAAATTTGCTCCAGGCTGACGTCGTCCTGCCAGAGGTGGTAAAAGGCTAGCTGAATCAGGTAGGGATGCCCGCCCACAAAGCTCATCAGCCGCTCTGTCTGCTCCGGCCGCCAGCTCAGTCCGTAGCGCGCCGCCAGCTGCTGCACCTGCTCCGGCGAAAACGCCTTGAGCTCAATTGGCAGCCCCACGTTAAAGGGCGACTGGTTGACGTTCAGGGGAATGTACACCTCGCTAGAATGAGCCACCACCAGGCGCAGCTGTTTCCAGACATCGCGGTTTTTGGCCTCTTCGTGCCAGGCCCGCAGGAGACCAAAAAACTCATCAGCCAAATCGGGGTATTGAAACAGTCGGTCCACGTCGTCTAGCCCCAGCACCAGGGGTTGACCAAGCTGCGGCAGCAAATACTGCTCGAAGTAGATTTTGCAGCTAATCTTGCTGCCAAAAAGGTCGTCCCAGTACTCCGACAGGCGGT